>NZ_JAKTNS010000008.1:0-73174 GCF_022760915.1 Thermus thalpophilus
GGTCGTACACCTGTAGGTTGGGTGTGGTTTCCATCCCAAAATCCTAAGGCCAAGGGAGAGGGGTGCGGAATGTCGGACCCAGACTTTTTCTGCGTCTTTTCCCACAAGAAGGCCTGTCTCTGAAGTAATCAAAAGCAAAGGGGTTAGCTCCCCCTTTGCTTGGCGGAACGACGCCTATGGATTGTTACTGGCCGACCGTCAGGCTGTTCCCAGCGGCGCCGCTCCAAGTGACCTTGACGGATTGGGTGGTGCTGTCAAAGCTCACGGAGCAACTTGTGATGGTACTAGGTTTGCTGCCCGTGGAATAGGAGTCCGCAGAGTAACCGCTAGCCCCATTACAGTCAGTAGGTATACTCGTCACGTTGGGGTTTTCAGCGATGTAAGCATTGGCAACCTTGTAGACATTTTGGGCGTAAGCTTGCTCAGCGCGAACCTGGGCCGTCCGCCGGGCCTGGAGCAGGTTGGGCACCAGCACCGCGGCCAGGATGCCGATGATGGCGATGACGATTAGGAGCTCAATCAGGGTAAAGCCTTTTGCGTTCCGCATGCTTTTTTCTCCTTCAGCCTTTCCGCGCCTTCATGTATCGCGCGGCCATGAGTGCCTGTTGCCGAAAAGCCTGCCTTACGTGAACCAACCATCACCGACCCGTATCTTTAACCAGTTTCTCACCCCCTTGGCTTCCACTCTTACCTGGGCCCCGTGGGTTTGTCAAGGGGTCCCACCTTGGGGCCCATCCTTAGCCTGCGCCTCACCTGTGAAAACGCTGTGAAAGCTAGCGGCGCTCGTAGGTGAGCTGGCTGAAGGTGGCGCTGGTGGCGTTGGGGATGAGGCTAAACCCGGGAGGAAGGTTGAACTCGAGGCCAGGCACCTGGATGAAGCGGGCGCTTCCGCCCCCTGGGTTGCAGTTGTTGACGCAGACCTGCTTCCCTATGGCCGTGCCGAACACGGTGGCGTTCACGCCGGCGTTGAGGGTGTTGCCGGCATAGAAGAGGCCGATGACCACCTGGCGCTGGGGGGAGCCGGTGATGTTCTGGGTGTCGCCGGTGATGGTGAGGTTTTCCTCGGCGATGATGCCCAGCACATCTTGGTCAGGGAAGCTGTTCCCCGGGAGCAGGTGCCCGTCCAGGGTGACGTTGCCTCCCTGGTTGTTCAGCTTTTCCACGAACAAGGTGGCCTTATTGGTGTAGCGCACCTCCACGTCCTCGGCGAAGACCACGTTCAGGCCCCGGAAGTTCACCACGCCGTACACCTGGAGCTGGCCTTTGCGGGTGGCTGGATCGTAGGTGTAGATGAAGCCTCGAGGGGGGTTTGTGGCCGTGAGACAGGCGATGGGCGTTTGCCCAAAGGTGAGCGTGTTGCCGGAGAGGAGGGTGGTGAGGTTGCACGTTACGCTAGGGTCAAGGGTCAGGGTTGAACCCTGTTTTTGAACCACTAAGCCGCTGTTTGCCGCGCTTTCCCGCAGGCATTCCCGCCAGGTCTTGCCCGGGGTGGTGCAGGGTCCGTCCAGGCGCGGGATGCTGGGGGGGTTTTGCAGGTCAAAGGCGTTGATCCCCCGTTGGGTGTAGAGGGTCGCGTTGCCCCCAACGCAGACGTCTGGGGAGTTGTTGGAATAGTTGTTGCAATTTTGACCCCCCGTGGTCCCACTCCCCACGTAAATCCCGTCCACCAGCCGGTTCCATCCGCCGTCGCTGCTCAGCCCCTGGGGCAGGCTTTGGTCGCCGATGGTGGTGTTCCCCCAGAGCTTGATCTTCCCGCCGGTAACCCGGATGGCGGCGCACATGTCCCGTTGCTCCATGGCCTGGAGCTTGAGGAACTGGCTGATTTGCGTTTCGCTCCACTGGTTTCCGAAGAAGTCGGCCAGTTGGCTTCGGGTGTAAAAGTTATGGACCTCCACATCCCCAGCCGAGCCCAGCACAAAGTCGTTGACGCTGGTCCCGCTGGCGTTGATGTAAATCCCCCCCCAGATGGAGGCGTTTCCGGCGATGCTGGGGCCGGCGGCGCCCCCGGTGTAGCCGGCGGCCACAGCGTTGGAGAAGAGGCCGGCGGAAGCCACCTCGGCCACGGCGGTCACGGTGGCCTGGGCGCCCCGGTAGGTGCCCACGGAACGCAGGACCAGGTACTTGCCGTTAATGCCCAAGGAGATGGTGTAGGTACCCGTGGTGCCATCGGGGAAGGGCACGGTTTCCGTCTTCTGGCCACCCACGGGCAGGTCTTCCGGGTCGTTTACGTCCCCGTCCCGGTTGAGGTCTAGCCCGATGGAAAGGAGGTTGCCGCACTGGGAGTAGGCGGCCAGGCCCGTGGCGTACAGGGAGGGGTTGGCCAAGTAGTAGCGGAAGGCTTGGAAGGCCGCGGTCTTGTACTTCTGGATGCCCGCATGGGCCGCGGCGTAGGCCTGGTTGGCGGTCACATCGTTCCGCGTGGTCCATATTTCCAGCTGGGTGGTGAAGAAGGTGCCGAAGGCCAGGATGGCGAGCACCACCAAGACGGCCAGGGTGGCTACGAGGGCGATTCCTTTGCGGTGCATGGTTCCTCCTTACTGGTCCTTTAGGCTGGGAAGCTCCACCCGCTCGGTGAGGGCGTAGCAGATGTAGCCTGGGGGGCAGGATATGGTGGAGTTGCCGCTTGCGGTTTCCACGGTGAAGCTGGTGGCCTCGGGAGGGTTGCCCGGGGCTTGGCGGAGGGAGGAGGCCACCACGGTCACCTTGGCCGCCCGAGGGTAGCTGCCGCTGCAAAGGGGGGTGCCCCCGTGCGCTGTGGTGCCGTTGGCGCATTCAAAGACCACATTCAGGGCGAGGATGTTGTCGGCGAGGGGCTGGGGGCTGTCGCTACTGCCGCAGGCCACGTCGGAGCGCTGGAGGGTGGTGCCGCTAAAGCTGTACGCCACCTTGCGGCAGGCGGCGCTGCTGGGGCGCAGGCTGGTCACGTAGCGGACGCTGAAGCGGTCGCGCACGGCGGTGGCGTTGGCAGCATCGGCCTGGAGGCAGGGGTTGCTGGCGGAGCACGCCTGGCCGCTCCAGGCTGCCGTGGAAACCACAGGGATAAAGGAGGCGCCGCTGTTGAAGGACACGTAACGGCTGCTTCCGGCCAGCAGAAGGTCCTGCTTCACCAGCTCTAGGACCATGCGGGCCCGGTCCTGCACCTCATTGCGGGCCTGGGTGCGGCGGGCCAGGTCCGCTTGGTCCAAGAGGGCCCGGGCCACCAACGCCCCCAGGACCACCAGGATGGCGGTGGCGAGGAGCAGTTCCAGCAGGGTAAAGCCATGCCGTTTCATGGACGGCCTCCTCCGCTAGCGGTGGGTGTGGGGCAAGGAGCGGGGGCGTCCTTCGTGGGGGAGGGGTAGACGTCGTAGCAGGAAACCCGCTTAACGAGGGTGACGCGGGGGGAGTTGGCGAGGGAGGGGATGGAGGCGGCGGCTTGGAGGAGGATCACCCCTTCGCCCGGGATACCCCCTTCCCCCGAGATGGTCCACGCCACCCGCACCCGGCCAAGGGTGGTGGAGCCGGTGCAGGCCACGCTGTTAAGGGGCCGGCCCACGATGCTTTGGGCGTTGGCCACCGGGGAGGGGCAGCCCCAGTAGTAGTCGTAGAAGTTGAAGGGGGCCACGCTGGCCCCGTTTTTGGCCACGATGCTGGCGGCCTGGGCCTCGAGGACCTGGCTTAGGGTGGACTTGATCTCCGTTACCAGGCGCATGCGGGTGGAAGTGCGCAGGCTGGAAAGCTGGTTCAGGAGAAGCGCGCCAAAGGCCACGCCCAAGATGGCCAAGGCGATGAGTACCTCCACGATGGTAAGCCCTTTCCCTCTCATTGGACGCTTGCCCTCCCTTGCGGAGTAACCTGCACCTGCTTGCTGTAGGTGCCCGCCCAGTTGCTCAGGGTCACCGAGGTGGCATTGAGGTCGTGCGGGATGCCCCGGGGGTCAAACACCAAGGTGCTGGCTCCGGAAACGCTCTGAAGCCGCACCCGCCCCCAGTCCCCTTGGCCGAAGGTGACGCTTTGGATCACCGTTTCCCCGCCGTCGTAGCTTCCGTTGCGGTTTTCGTCCACGAATAGGCGGTAGCTCCCGGCCCCGGCGGCGTTGAACGCCAGCCCCACGAAGGCGTTGCGGCGGATGGCTTCCAGGCGGGCCCGGGTGACTTGGGCCGCCAGGGTCTGGGCCGCTTGGTTCACGGCGATGCGGTCGGAGCGCAGGTACCCCGTTCCCAGGGCGAAGAGGATGCCCAGGATCGCCACCACGATAACAAGCTCAATAAGGGCCAGGCCGCTTGGCGTTCTCATCCGCTTCCCAGGGTATGCTGGGGTTACGCTTGGCACATCCCCCAAAAGGGGGGTCACTCCACCCGGGCTCGGCCCTGCTGGCTTACCACCACCTTGCGGCTGGCGCTCCCCGAGGAGAGGGCAAAGGTGGCGGTGGTGAGCCCATAGGGGGTGCCCCGGGGGTCAAAGAGGAGGGGAAGGTTGCCCAGGTGGCTTTGGGCGAGGTCCAGGCGCACCCTGGCCCAGGGCCCTTCGCCAAAGCGCACCTCCTGGAAGGCTTCGCCGGGGTCGGGGCGGCGGTTCCCGTTTTCGTCCACAAAGAGGAGGTACCCCCCGGCACCCTGGCGGAGGACATCCAGCCCCACGAAGGCGTTGCGGCGGATGGCTTCCAGGCGGGCCCGGGTGACCTGGGCCGCCAGGGTCTGGGCCGCCTGGTCCAGGGCCAGGCCGTTTGGCGAGAGCCAGGGCAGGCCCAAGGCGAGGAGCACCGCCAAGACCGCAAGAACCCCCAGGAGCTCCAGCAGGCTAAGACCCCCCTTGCCCATTTGCCTAGCAGTATAGCGGGGAGGATGGGGTTAGCGGGGGCGTTTGGTCCTGGTATCATGGGCCCATGAAGCCGGTTTACCTCGTTTCCGCCGCCCGCACCCCCATCGGCAAGTTCGGGGGGGCGCTCAAGGACCTAAGCCCGGCGGAGCTCGGGGCCCACGCCATGAAGGCGGCCCTGGAGCGGGCCGGGGTGGAGGGGAAGGACCTGGACCTTTACGTCTTTGGGAACGTCCTGAGGGCGGGGCACGGGCAACTCCTACCCCGCCAGGCGGCCCTCAAGGCGGGCATCCCCAAGGAGGTGGACGGCTACCAGGTGGACATGGTCTGCGCCTCGGGGATGATGGCGGCGCTGAACGCGGTGCAGTTTATCCGCACCGGGGAAGCCCACCTGGTCCTGGCGGGGGGGATGGAGTCCATGAGCCAGGCGGGGTTTTACCTCTCCCACCGGGCCAGGTGGGGGTACAAGTTCCTCCTGGGCGCGCCGGAAAGCCTCCAGGACATCCTCCTTAGGGACGGGCTTTCCGACCCCTTCACCGGGGAGGCCATGGGGGAGCAGGCGGAGCGCCTGGCCCAGGACTACGGGGTGGGCCGGGCGGAGATGGACGAGGCCGCCTACCTCTCCCACCGGCGGGCCGCCGAGGCCACGGAGAGGGGCTTTTTCGCCTGGGAAATCGCCCCCATGGAGTTTCCGGGGAAGAAGGGGACGCTGGTAGTGGACAAGGACGAGGGCATCCGGCCCGAGACCACCCTGGAGTCCTTGGCGGCCCTAAAGCCCGCCTTCCGCAAGGACGGGGTCCTCACCGCCGGGAACAGCAGCCAGATCTCCGACGGGGCGGCGGCGGTCCTCCTCGCCTCGGAGGAGGCGGTGAAGGCCCACGGCCTTAAGCCCATCGCCAAGGTCCTGGGGGGGGCGTGGGCCGCCGGGGAGCCCTGGCGCTTCCCCGAGGCTCCCATCCCCGCGGCCAAGCGGCTTCTGGACCGGTTGGGGATGCGGGTGGAGGACTTTGGCCTCTTTGAGAACAACGAGGCCTTCGCCCTGAACAACGTCCTCTTCAGCCGCCTCCTCAAGGTGCCCTACGAACGGCTTAACGTCTTCGGGGGGGCGGTGGCCTTAGGCCACCCCATCGGGGCGAGCGGGGCCAGGATCCTGGTCACCCTCCTGAACGCCCTCAGGGTAAAGGGGGAGGAAAGGGGCCTCGCCGCCATCTGCCACGGCACCGGGGGGTCGGTGGCCTTCGCCCTGGAGCTCGTTTAGAGGAGGCCGTCCAGCTCAAAGGCCTCGAGGCGGAACTCCTCGAGGGCCACCTGGAAGGCCCCGTTTTGCGCCAGGAAGCGGGCGGCCTCCCGCAGGGTTTGCTCCACCCAGGCGGGGTCGTTCCCCAAGAGGCTGAACCCCACCACCTCGTACCCCCAGGCGTCCAAGCCGTAAAGCCGGGCGGCGGAGACGGGGAAGCGGGCCTTGAGCCGCTCCAGGGCCGGCTTGATGAGGGCCCGCTTCTCCTTTAGGCTCCGGGCGGGGGTTTCCAGCCTCGCCGTGTAAAGACCCAGGTAAGCCTTCATGGGCCTTAAGACCAGCTTAGAACATGGGCCCGATGCGGAAGTGGAGGATGCCCGTGGGCTTCTCCGGGCTGAAGGCGTAGTCCAGCCGCAAGGAGGGGAGGAGGGCCCCCAAGACGTCCAGGTCCAGCTGGAAGCCGATCCCCACCCCCCATTTGGGCCCGGCGGTGTTGTCCGCTACCCCCAGGTCGGCGAAGAGGATGCCGTAAAGGTTGGTGCCCCCCTGGGGGGAGAGGTTGAAGTTGTAGCGGTACTCCAGACTGGAGGTGGCGAAGGAAAGCCCCCCGTACTTGCGGTCGTCGTAGCCGCGCAGGAGGAAGGCCTCGGCCCCGCCCCCCGAGAGGTAGAAGCGCTCGCTTTCCGGGGGGAAGCCCAGGAGGGTGCCCGCCGAGAGGCGGAAGGCCAGGGCCTGCCGCCCCTCCTGGTCCAGGCCAAAGTAGGTCTTGCCCGTGGCCACCAGGGGCACGAAGAAGCTCCGCCCCCCGGTGTCGGGGAGGGAAAGGCCGAGGCCCGTGGCCAGGCTCGCCTCGTACCCCCGGGTGCGGAAGCGGGGGTCGTCCACGTCCAGGTAGGCGAGGCCCGTGTCCAGGCGGAAGGTCCAGCCGGGGGTGGGGAGGAGGGACTGGGCCAAACCCACGTTCTTGTAGCCAGTGCCGTCGCAGTACTTGGGGTCAGCGGGGTTGCTCACGCTGGGGTCGCAGGGGGCGTAGGGGTCGTAGATTTCCAGGGCGTAGGTGGAGCGCCGCCCGGAAAGGCCCAAGGAGAGGCGAAGGTTGGCGAGCTCGGCGGAGAAGGGACGGGAGAGGCTGAAGGCGAGGCCCGTGCGCCTTTCGGTGTACTCCCAGCCGGTGTCCGTGGTCCCGTCTAGGAGCTTGTTGTTGCCCACCGGGGTGGAGAAGAGGCTTAGGGAAAAGCCGGTGCGCACCCGCTTGAGGTCCAGGTAGTCCAGGTAGAGCCAGGGCACGCTGTAGCTGGCGGAGAAGGAAAGGTTGTCCTTGGCCTCGTTTTGCAGGAAGGCCAGGTCCACCGAGGCCTGGTGGGCCAGGCCGAAGAGGTTGGTTTCCTTGAAGCTCAGGCTTCCCGACCAGCCTTCCAAGGAGCTCCAGCCGATGGCGGGTTGGAAGAGCCCGGTGCGGGCCTCCTTTAGGGAGAGGGCTACGATGACCTCGTCTTCCTTTCCCCCAGGCAGAAGGCGCACCCCGGGCGGCTCGGCGAGGAGCCCCGTGGCCATGAGGCGGGCGATGCCTTGGCGCAGGGCCTGGACGGAGAAGAGGCTTCCCGGCTCGGGGAGCTCCCTGAGGATCACCTCCTCCCGGGTGCGGTGGTCCCCCTGCCACTCCAGGCGGTAGCCCCCGATCTTGAGCTCCAGGACCTCCAGCTGGAAGGTGCCCTCCTGGAAGCGGTAGCGCACGTCCGCCACCTCGTAGCCCTTTTCCTGGTAGAAGCTGGCGATGCGCCGGGCGTCCTCCTGGGCCAAGGCGGGGGTGTAGACCTCCCCCGGTTTGAGGCGGAGGAGGGCGAGGAGGGTTTCCGTGGGGAAGGCGGTGTTCCCCTTGAGCTCCACCTTCTCTATCACCCCGCCCTCGGGGCCCGGGGCGAGCTGCACCACCACCTCATCCCCCTCGGGCACCAGGTTGAAGTTCACCACCCGGGAAAGCTTCTTGGAAAGGGCCTGTACCCCTTCCAGAAGGGCGTTGTAGTTCAGGTAGTCCCCGGGCTTTAGGGGGAAGCCCGTGAGGTCCAGCCCTTCCCCTTCCACCCGGGCCACCTTGAGCTCCCGCACCCGCACGGTGAGGACCCCGTCTTCTAGGCGGCTCGCCTGAGGGTCGGGCCCGCTAAAGCGGTAGCCCGCCCGCTCGTAGCGCTGGGCGATGCTCTTTAGGGCTTCCTGGTACTTGGCGAAGTCAAAGGGCCCCTTGAGGGGTTCCAAGAGCTTGAGGAGCTCGGCTTCGGGCAGGAGGGAAACCCCTTCCAGGCGCACCTCCTTCACCTCGGGGCTTTCCTCCACCCGGAAGGTGAGAAGGATGCCGCCCCCTTGCTCCTTGGTTTCCACCTGGACCTTAGGGGTGAAGGGGAAGCCGTTTTGCCGGTAGGCCTCCGCCAGGGCCTTGGCCGCCTCCTGGGCCCTCAGGGGGTTAAAGGTGGCCTCCTTGCCGATGGCGAAGTTCTGCTCCAGGAAGCGGAGGAGGCTTTCTTGGGGAAAGGCCTTCCCCTCCACCTTGACCTCTTGGATGGGGGGGTAGGGGGTGAGGAGGACCTTTAGCACGTCCCCTTCCAGGCGCACCTCCACCCTTTGGAAGTAGCCCGTGGCCAGGATGGCCTTCTTGGCCTCCTCCAGGTCTCCCGGCTCGTCCCCCGCGCCGAAGGGCAAAGCGGCCCGGGCCAGGGCCTGGAGGACGGGGTCGCCCCCTTCCACCACCACGTCCTTAAGGGGGGCGGCCAGGGCGAGAAGCCCCAAGAGGGCTAAGGCGAAAAGCCGCTTCATGGCGAAGAGCATACCGGAAGGCGGTGAAGGGGCGGTGAGAGTAGAATGGCGGTCATGGGGGTCTACGAGCAGATCCAGGAGGCGGTTCGCTACATCCAGTCCAAGACGGACTTTACCCCCGAGGTGGGGGTGGTGCTGGGCTCGGGGCTTGGGCCCTTGGCGGAGGAGGTGGAGAAGGTGGCGGAGGTCCCCTACGGCGAGATCCCCCACTTCCCCCTTTCTACCGCCCCCGGGCACGCCGGGCGGCTCGTGCTTGGGCACCTCGAGGGCAAAAAGGTCCTGGTCTACCAAGGCCGGGTCCACTACTACGAGGGCTATAGCGCCAGCGAGGTGGTCTTCCCCGTGCGGGTGGGCTACTTCCTCGGGGCCAAGACCTTCCTCCTCACCTCCGCCGCTGGGGGGCTAAACCCCCGCTTCCGCGCCGGGGGCATCATGCTCCACCTGGACTACATCAACTTCGCCGGGGCCAACCCCCTAAGGGGCCCGAACGACGAGCGCCTGGGCCCCCGCTTCCCCGTGATGTTTGAGGCCTACGACCCTGAGCTCATCGCCCTGGCCCGCAAGGTGGCCCGCAAGCAGGACCTCCACCTCTTTGAGGGGGTCTACGCCTGGTTCATGGGGCCGAGCTTCGCCAGCCGGGCGGAGCTTAGGATGCTCCGGGAGCTCGGGGCGGACGCCATCGGCATGTCCACGGTGCCCGAGGTGATCGCCCTGAGGCACCTGGGGGCTAGGGTGTTGGGCCTTTCCACCATCACGGACATGGCGGTGCCCGAGCGGGAGCACCACGCCACGGAGGAGGAGGTCTTGAGGGTGGCGGCGGAGACGGGGCCCATCTTCCGCCGCTACGTGCGGGGCATTTTGGCGGCGCTCTAATGGGGCTTCCCGAGGTCCTGGAGCGCATCGCCGCCGCCTGCCAAAGGGCGGGGCGGAACCCAGGAGAGGTGCGCCTGGTGGCGGTGACCAAGGGGCGCACCCCGGAGGAGATCCGGGAGAAGGTCCTCTGCTACGGGGACTTCCCCTTGGGGGAGAGCCGGGTGCAGGAGGCCTTGAAGAAGATGGAGGCCCTAAGGGCGGAGTGGCACCTGGTGGGCCACCTGCAGCGCAACAAGGCCAAGTTCGCCCCCCGCTTCGCCCTCATCCACTCCCTGGACTCCCTGCGCCTGGCCGAGGCCCTCGAGGGGGTGGGGGCCAAGGCGGGGCTAAGGCTTCGGGTGCTGGTGGAGGTGAACCTGGGCCGGGAGCCGCAGAAGCACGGGGTTTTGGAGGAGGAGCTCCCGGAACTCCTCGCCCGGGTGCGGGAGATGGGGCACCTCGAGGTCCTGGGCCTCATGACCGTGCCCCCCGTGGGCCCTGAAGGGGTGGTCCGCCCCATCTTCAAGAGGCTTTCGGAGCTCGCCGACCGCTACGGCCTTCGTGAACGCTCCATGGGCATGTCCGACGATTACGAGTGGGCGGTGGAGGAGGGGGCCACCCTGGTGCGGATCGGGCGGGCCCTTTTTGTAGACTGAGGGCACATGGACCTAACCCCTTTGGACGTGCGCTACCAAGAGTTCCCCACGGGGCTTCGCGGCTACCGGAAGGAGGCGGTGCGGGGCTACTTGGCCCGGGTGGCGGAGGTGATGGAGGCCCTCATCCAGGAGAACGAGGCCCTGAGGGAAAAGGTGCGCTCCCTGGAGGAGGAGGCCCTCCGGCTTAAGGAGGCGGAAGGGGAGCTGAGGCGGGCGGTGGTGGCGGCGGAGAAGATCGCCCGCGAGCTCAAGGCCCAGGCGGAGAAGGAGGCGGAGCTCATCCGCAAGGAGGCCCAGGCGGCCAAGGAGCAGGTTGTGCGGGAAGCGGCGGAGGAGCTTAAGCGCATCCGCGGGGAGATTGAGCGGGCTAGGCAGGAGAAGGCCCTTTTCCTGGCCCAGTTCAGGGGGCTTTTGGAGGGCTACCTGGAGTCCTTGAAGCGCTTGGAGGAGGGGGCTTAAGCCCGCCGGGGAGGGGCCTTAGGCCCAGGTAGAGCCAAAGGCGGTAAAGGGCTTCCCGCACCCAGTAGCTCAAGGGGTAGGGCCCGGGGACGGGGTAGCCCCCCGCCTCCAGCCCCAGGAGCCGGGCCAGGAAGAGGGCCCGGGGGAGGTGGGGGGCGTCGGTGACGAGGAGGATGGGGCCCTGGAGGTGGGGCTTTAAGAAAAGGAGGTTCTCGTAGGTGTTTTGGCTTAGCGTTTCGCAGAGGAGGGCCTCCCGCGGCACCCCTCGCCGGGCCAGGTAGCGGCATCCCACCTCCCCCTCGGTCCAGGCGTCCCCCGGGGCCTTTCCCCCGGCCACGGCGATCCGGGGGGCGAGGCCCTTCTGGTAGAGGGCGAGGGCGGCCTGAAGGCGGCGCTCCAGGGCGGGGGAGGGCCTGCCCCCGTACTGGGCCGCCCCCAGGACCACGATCCAGGCGTAGCCCCCTTGGGCGAAGGCGGGGAGGAGGAAGAGGGCGAGCCAGAGCCAGCGCACGGGCCCCACTCTACGCCCGAAGGGCCAGGTTTTGCTATACTAGAGGGGCATTGGAGAAGATCTTCGGCAGGACGGAAGGGCTCAAGAAGAGCGAGCTAAAGAAGCTTTCCAACCTCTACCGCCGCCGGGTGCCCCCGGAGCGGGTCATCACCCCCGAGCTGGCCCAGGCCCTGGCCCAGCTCTCCGCGGAGGTGGGAAGGCCCTTGAGCCTGCTCTTGGACCGGGAGGGCCGGGTGGTGCGGGTGGGGGTGGGGGACGCCAAGGAGCTTCCCATCCCCGAGGGGGCGAGGGCGGAGCGCAGGCTTTCCGGCTTCCGCCTCCTCCACACCCACCTTTCCCCCGGGGGGCTTTCCCGGCCCGACCTTTCCGTGCTCTTCCTGCACCGCCTGGACAGCCTGGCCGCCCTCGAGGTGGCGGACGGGAGGCCCACCACGCTCCACCTGGCCTTCCTCTCCCCGCCCAAGGCCCTGGAGGAGGACTGGCGCATCCTGCCCCCCAGGCCCTACTTCCAGTACCTGGACCTGGACCACCGCAAGGAGGTGGAGGCCCTGGAGGAGGAGCTGGCCCGGCAGGCCCGGGTGCGGGAACTCCAGGACGGGAGCGGGGAAAGGGCCATCCTGGTGGGGGTGGACCTGGGGGAAGGCCCAGAGGCGGAGGCCGCCCTCAAGGAGCTCGCCGAGCTCACCCGCACCGCCGGGGGGGTGCCGGTGAAGCGCCTCCTCGTCTTCCGCAAGAGCCTGGACCCCCGGTACCTGGTGGGCCTCGGCAAGCTGGAGGAGCTAAAAAGCCTCGCCTACCACGAAAACGCCTCCACCCTCATCTTCGGCCTGGAGCTTTCCCCCGCCCAGGCCCGGGAGATAGAGCGGGCCACGGGGCTTAAGGTCCTGGACCGCACCCAGCTCATCCTGGACATCTTCGCCCTGCACGCCAAGACCCCGGAGGCCCAGGCCCAGGTGGAGCTGGCCCAGCTCAAGTACCTCCTCCCCCGCCTGGTGGGGAAGGGGAAGGAACTTAGCCGCCTTGGGGGTGGCATCGGCACCCGGGGCCCCGGCGAAACCAAGCTGGAGGTGGACCGGAGGCGGCTTCAGGAGCGCATCGCCCACCTAAGCCGCAAGCTGGAGGAGTACGCCAAAAGGCGGGAGGAGGCGCGGAGGCAAAGGAAGCGCCGGGGGGTGCCCCTCATCGCCGTGGTGGGGTACACCAACGCCGGCAAAACCACCCTCCTCCAGGCCCTGGCCCGGGGCGGGGAGCCGGGGGAGGACAAGCTCTTCGCCACCCTGAGGCCCCTCACCCGCCGGGGCTTCTTGCCGGGGGTGGGGGAGGTGCTTTTCACCGACACCGTGGGCTTCATCCGGAAGATGCCGGAGGAACTCCTCACCGCCTTCCGGGCCACCCTCGAGGAGGTGCGGGAGGCGGACCTCTTGGTCCACGTCCTGGACGCTTCCGAGGAGGGGGCCTTGGAGCGGCACCGGGTGGTGGAGGCCCTCCTCCAGGAGCTCGGCGTGGAGGCCCCCCGGGTCCTGGCCCTTTCCAAGGCGGACCGGGCCGCCCCTTACGACGTCTACTACCTGCGGGAGCGGCTGGGCGGGGTTCCGGTTTCCGCCTTAAAGGGCGCGGGGCTTCCCGAGCTCAAGGGGGCCTTGGCCGAGGCCCTCCTCCGCGCCGGGGCCAAGCCCCAGGCCTGGGCTCAGTACACGTAAAACCCCTTTAGCCCGGTTTCCTCGGCCCACTGCACCTCCACCTCGTCCACCCGGGCGAGGCGGGGGCCTTGCTTGAGGTGGTGCAAGAAGGCTTTAAGGTCCTCCTCGGGGCCTTCCGCCACCACCTCCACCCGGCCGTCCGGGAGGTTTTCGGCGTAGCCGGAAAGCCCCAGTTCCAGGGCCTTCTTCTGGGCGAAGGCCCTATACCCCACCCCTTGCACCCTTCCCTTCACCAAGGCCACCAGGCGCGGCATGAGGGCATTTTAACCCGCCCTGCCACGCGGCTTTCATATCCTTTCCCTATGCTTAGGTAGATGCGGCGGGGGCCTTTCCTCCTTCTCTTCCTCCTGGCCCTCCTTGCCCTCCTCGCCTGGCCGCCCCTTCTGAAGGGGGCGGTGCTCCGGGGCCTGGCCCTGGCGGGGTTTTCGGGGCAGGTGGGGGAGGTGCGGGGGCACCTTCTTTTGAGCCTCACCCTGCGGGGGGTGCGGCTTCAGGGGGAGGGGCTCTTTTTGGAGGCGGAGGAGGTGGCCATCCGCTACGAGCTCCTCGGGCTTTTGCGCCGGGAGCTTCCCCTAAGCCTCACGCTAAAGGGGGCCCGGCTCAAGCCCACCTGGGAAGCCTTGGTCCCGGGGAAGCCAGGCCCCCCGCCCGCGCTTAAGGTGGTCTTCCGGAGCCTGGTCCTTCGGGATGCCGAGGTGGAGCTTCCCCGGGGGAAAAGGCTTTTCCTCCCCCCCTTGCGCCTCACCCTCACGGGGGAAAACCCTTACCGCTTCCTGGCGAGGCTTCCCGGGGGGAGCTTCCAGGGGGAGGCGCGGGCCTTGGCGGCGGACCTTTCCGCCTGGGAGGTGCGCTATGGGGGGGAGGTTTCCGGGCTTTCCTTCTTCTACCCCGGGCTTAAGGGGGGGAGGGTTTCGGGGGTCCTTCGGCTCGGCCCCGGGGGGATGGAGGGGGAAGCGCAGGTGGTGGGAGGGGTGGTGGAGCTCGTGGGCTTCTCCCTCACCCGGGTGGAAGGTCCCATCCGCCTACAGGGTGAGCGAGTGACGGCGCGCCTAGAGGGTGTGGGCCTCGAGGGGCCCCTCCAGGCGGAGGCGGAGGTGGACCTCAAGGGGGAGCGCTACCGCTTCCGGGTGGTGGGCAGGCCCAGGCTTGCCGCCTTGGCCCGGCACTTCGGCCTTTCCCTGCCCGTGGAGGGGGATGGGGTCCTCACCCTGGCGGGGGAAGGCTGGGCGGCGCTTAAGCTCACGGGCGCGTTCCAGGGGGAGGGGCGGTTTTTGGGGGAGCCCTTCCGCCACCGGGGGCGGCTTGGGTTTAACCGGGTCTTCTCCCTGGCGGCGGAGGCGGAGGGGCGGCTTTTTGACCGGGCCTACCGCCTGGGTTTCGCCCTGGAGGGAGGCGGCTACCGGGCGGCCTTCACCGATACCTTGGGGAGCCGGCTCGTCCTGAAGGGGGAGGGGAAGCGGTTGGAGGGAAGCGGGGTTGCGGCCTGGCCCAAGCCCCTGGAGGGGAAGGCGGAGGTGGCCTTCCTGTTGGAGGGGGGCCGCTACCGGGCGGAGGTGCGAAGCCCCAGCGTGGCGCTTCCCCTTTTCGCCCCCTTGGACCTCTCCGGGGAGGTGCGGGGGGAGGGGGGGCGGGTCTACGGGCGGCTTGGGCCCTTGGCCCTTTCCGGGACCTGGGGCGACCTCGCTCTGCTCCTTTCCCCCACCCCCTTGGCCGTGGGGAGCCTGGAGGGGGAAGGCCGCCTGCGGGGGGGGAGGCTTTCCGCCGCGCTCCGCTACGCCTCCCCCTACGCCGCCTTCCCCGTGGCGGTGGTGCAGGAGGCCTCCGGCTTCCGCTTCCAAAGCCCCTACGGGGAGGGGACGTACCGAAAGGGGGTCTTGGCCCTCCGCCTCCTTGGCCTGCCCGTGCGGGCCCTGGACGAGGTGCGCCTCTATGGCGAGGCCTTCTACCGGGAAGGGGCCTTGGGGGGAAGGCTTCGGGCCGAGGGGCGCTACCTCGAGGCGGAGGCCTCCTTGCGCCGGCTGGGGGTGGAGCTTGCCGGCAGGCTGAAGACGCCCTTAGGGGAGCTTCCCTTCGCCGGGGCGTACGACCCGGGGCCGGGCCTGAGGCTGAAGGCTGGGGACCTCACCCTGGCCTACCGAAAGGCCCTGCGCCTTAAGGGGGAGGCGGCCCTAGGCCCCTTGGCCCTGCGGGCGGACCTGGCCTACGACGGGGGCTTTGCCGGCTTCGCCGAGGTGAAGACCCCCTACGGGGTGGAGGGGAGGCTTGTGGGGGCGGGGAAGCGGCTTTTCCTCCGCCTTGGGGGCTATGTGGAGGGGGAAGGGGAGGTCTACCCTGAGCCCCGGCTAAAGGGAAGGCTTGCGCCCCCCCTGCCCGAGGGGCTTCGCCTTCCGCCCCTCGCCTTCACCCTGGACCGGGGGGCCCTCCGGGTGGCGGGGGTGGGGGAGGTTGGGCTTGGGGGGCGCTACCCCTTCCGCCTGGACCTTCCCTTCCGCTACCGGGAAGTGGAGGGCCGGCTTTGGGCCGAGGGGGACTTGGAAGGGGGCGCGGTGCGCCTCGCCACCCCCTACGGGACCCTGGAGGGGAAAGGCCCCTGGCGGGCGGTGCGCCTTTGGGGCCAAGGGGAGGCGCCCTTTTTGGGGGAGGGGAGGCTAGGGGGGCAGGTGGACCTCCTGGCCCTGGCCTACCGGGGGGAGGCCTTCTTCCCCAAGGGGGGGCTTAGCCTGAGCCTCTCGGGGCGGGGGGCGGGCTTTCGCCTCTCTGGGAGAGCCCCGGGGCTTAGGCTCCTGGGCGGGTACGAAGGGGGGCTTCGCCTCCTCATGCAGGCGGAGGGGTTGGACCTCTCCCCTTGGGGCCTTCCCCTCCGGGCCACGGGCACCTGGGGCGCCCAAGGGGGGAGGCTCCGCCTGGAAAGCCCTTACGGGGAGGCCCTTTTGCAGGGGGAAGCGCTCCTTCAGGCGAAGGTGCGCCTCCTTGGGCCCTATCTGGAGGGCGAAGGGGAAGTTTCCCCCTCGGGCTACCGCCTTACCCTAAAGGCCCACTACCGCCAAGGCGGGGTGGAGGTCCTGGGGGAGGCCAGGGGGGAGGGCCCTTGGGAGGCCTTGGCCCTGGAGGTCTTGGGGGAGGCAAGGCTTCCCTACCTGGACCCCTTGCCCTTCCGGGGCCGGGTGTGGCGGGAAGGGGCTTTGCGCTACGCCCTCGAGGGCCCCGTGCGCCTGGTGGGGGAGGGCCTCGCCTACCGGGGAAGCCTGGCCCTGCCCTTCCGCGTTCTGGGGCGGGAGGGAGAGGTGCGGGGAAGCTTCCAAGGGGAAGGGCTTCGCCTGCGCCTGCAGGGGGAAGGGCGCTTCGCCGGGCTTCCCTTCACCTGGGAGGGGCGGTACGGGGAGGGCCTTGCCCTCGCCCTGCGCTACGCCGGGGGGGAGGTGGCCTGGGAGGGGGAGCGGTTGCGGCTAGCCCTAAAGGAGGTGGCCCCCTTGGCGCAGGCCCTGGGCGTGGCCCTGGCGGGGCGGGTGGAGGGGGAGGTGGACCTGGAGGGAAGGGGGAGGGCGGAGGCGCGCTTGGCCTATGGGGAAGAGCCCTTGGCCCTGGCCTACCGGGACGGGGAGCTTAGCCTGTGGCTTCCCCGGCGGGGGGTGGGCCTCGCCTGGGAGGCCCGGGCGGGGGCGCTTCGGGGCCTCGGGGACCTGGAGGGCGGGGGGAGGCTGGACCGAGAGGGGGTGGAGGCTTCCTTCCGCCAGCGGGGCCTGGAGGTGAGCCTTAAGGGCCCCTACAGCGCCCTAGAGGTGCGGGGGGTTTACCGGGGGGAGGCCCTGGGGGAGACGGACCTAAAGGCCACCTTGGACCTCCTGGGGCTTAAGGGGGAAGGAAGGGTGCGCCACGCCTCCCCGTACGCCGAAGGGGAAGTGGCCCTTTTCTGGGAGGGGGCGAGGTACTGGGGGGAGGGCTCGCTAAGGAGCCTCCAGTACCTGACCCAGGAAGGTCCCGTGCGGCTTATGGGGGAAGGGGGGAAGGTGGAGGCCCGCTGGCAGGCCCCCTTAGCCCTGGGGGTGGCCTACGGGGAGGGGCTGAGCCTCTTCGCCCGGGGAAGGGGCGAGGTGGCGGGCTTTTCCCTGGAGGCGGATCTGCGCTACGGGAAGGAAGGGTACGTGGGGTGGCTCCGGGCCTCCGGGAGGGGCCTTGCCCTCCTCGCCCAAGGGGAGGGCGCCTTGCGCTTCCGCCTCCAGGGGGAGGAGCTTCCCGGAAGCCTGCAGGCGGAGGGGGAGGTTTCGGGGCTTGGGCTTTCCGGGGATGCCCGCTACGCCCTGGGGGTGGGGAAGGCGCGCCTTGCCGCCCAGGCCCGGCTTGGGGGCACCCTCCTTGCGCCCCGGCTTGCGGGGGAGGGGGTTTTGGCGGGGGAGGGAGCGGCGCTGCCCTTCCGCTTCGCCCAGGAGGGGATTTCCCTGTTGGGGCTTGGGGTCTATGCCGAGGCCCCAGGCCTAAGGCTCCGCCTGGAAGGGGGGAGGCTTTCCCTGAAGGCCGACCTGGACCTAACCCCCTTTGGCCTCCCCACCCGGCTCCAGGCGGAGGGGGAGGGCCCTTGGCAAGGGCCCTTGGCCTTCCGGCTCCTCCGGCCGGAGGGGGAGGCGGGGGGGCGGCTTTGGCTTTCCCCCTTGCGGGCGGAGTTCCGGGGGGAGGCCTATGGGGAGGCCTTCCGCGGGGCGTACGGGGCGGAGGGGCTTTCCCTCCGCTTCCAGGGGCCCAAGGTGGTGGGGGAGGTGCGGTACGGGAAAGGGCTCTCGGGGCTTCTTCGGGCCCGCTATCCCCTTTCCGATGGGGCCCTTTTAGCGGAGGTGGACCTGGGGGCGGGGCGGCTTGCCCTTCGGGGAGAGGGGGCGGTTAGGGGGCAGGGGGAGGGCACCTTCTGCCTGCCCCGGCCCTTGGGGGCGTGCGCGGGCCTCGAGGGCGATCTGGCCTTGGCGCTGGGCTACCGGAACTTTTCCTTCCGGGGGGCTTACCGCTACCGGGCGGAGGAGGGCTACCTGGGGGTGTGGGCTGGGGAGGGGGTGGTGGAAAGCCCCTACGGCCGGGCGCGGCTTTTGGGGCGGGAGGGGGGGTTTGACCTCGTGGGGGAGGGGCTTCCCCTCACGGCGAGGCTGGACCTTGTGCCCTTCCGCCTGGCCTACCACTACCGGGGCCCCTTGCCCCGGGGGCTTGGCGTCCTCGAGGCCGAGGGCACCTACCCCGGGAAGTGGCTATCGGGGCGGTACGCCTATGGGGAGGTGGACCTTGCCCTGGAGGGCCTTTCGGGCTTCCGGGTGGCCCTCCAGGGGGAAGGGGTGAAGGGGGAGGTGGGGCTCGAGGGGGTTGCCCTAGCCCTTTCGGACTTTGCCTACGGCCCCGTGCGCCTCTCGGGGGAGATGGGAGGCCCCTGGCGGCGGGTGGCCCTAAAGCTTCGCCTCGCTGCCTTGGGCCGGGAAGCGGAGGCGGAGGGGGTGTACGGGGAAGGGGCCTTGCGCCTTTCCCTCAAGGGGGACCTCGAGGGGGAGGTGGCCTGGGATGGGGCCTGGCGGGGGGAGGTGGCCTTCCGCGAGGGGCGGCTTGCCCTGGAGGGGGAAGGGCTTCCCCGGCTTCGGGGGGAGGTCCTGGGGGAGGAGGTGGCCCTGGTCTGGCCTGAGCTGGCCCTGGGGGGCCTCCATCTGGACCTTTTGGCGCGGGAAGCCCAGGGAGAGGCTACCCTTCTCCGGGGCCTCGTCCCAGGCGGCTTGGCCGCCCGGGGGGAAGGTAGGAAGGTCCTCTTGGCCTACCGGGTGCCGGGGGCGGGGCTTCCCCTGGAGGGGGAGCTGGACTTGGAAAGCCTCGCCCTAACCCTCACGAGCCCTCAGGGCACGGGCGCCTTGCGCTACGCCGAGGGCAAGGTTTCGGGGAGCCTGGCCCTGGAGGTGGGGGGCGTGGCCCTTCGCCTCCAGGGGGAAGGGGCCAAGGTGGGGGTGGAAGGGGAACACCCCGCATGGCCATGGTGGGCGGCGGGGGCGGGGCGCCTCATGGGGGAGGTGGGACTGGACGGGGCCTACCGCCTGGACTACCGGGCGGGGGAGCAGGCGGTGCGCCTAGAGGGCCGCCTCCTTTCCGCCGAGCTCACCGCCACGGGGCCCTACCTGGAGGGAACCCTGGCCTACCCGCCCAAGGGGGAACTCAGGGTGGACCTTCCCCTTACCCCCTTGGAAAGCCGCTTCCAGGGCCGGGTTTTGGGAGAGGGGTACAGGGTGGAAGGGGCGTTGACGGGGGGTGTGGGCCGGGTGGAGGCCAAGGGGACCCTCCTCCCCCTGGCCTTGGACCTCACCCTGAAGGAGGCGGCCCTCGAGAACTTCCTGGGCCGCTACGCCCCCTACCTCAGGGGACGGGTTTCCGGAAGCCTGGCCTTGAGGGGAGGCGGGGCGGAAGGGGCGGTTTCGGGGGCGGTGGAGGTGGCGGGGACGCGCCTTCCGTTAGGCCTAAAGGGGCGCCTTGGAGGGGCGGGTTTCGCCGGGGAGGGGCGCCTGGGGGAAACCCCCTTCCAGGTAGCCTTGGAGGGGGGAAGGCTGGACCTCGTGGCAAGCCCCCGGGGCTTCCCCCTCCACCTCCTCTTGGCGGCGGTGGCGGGGCCCTTGGAGGGGGAGGCCTACTGGACGGGGGCGGTGCGCCTAAGAGTGCCCCTGGCCAACCCCTGGCGGGGGGAAGGGGTTTTGGTGGGGGAAAGCCTGGTCTTCCGGGGCGGGGGGGATGAGCTTAAGGGGCAGGCGGCCTTCCGCTTGAGCCGGGGGCGGGTGGAGGTGGACCACCTGCGCCTGGCGGGTCGGGGTGTCTGGGAGGGCGGGGGGTACTGGAGCCCCGAGGGAAGCGACCTTTACCTGTACCTGAAGGACACGGTCTTCACCCCCGTGCTCCAGGTGGTGCCCGCCCTGAAGCCCTACCGGCCCGAGGGTTCGGGGAGCCTGAGCCTGCGCCTCACGGGAGAGGGCTTTCAGGTGGGCTTTAAGGACTTCCGCTTTCGGCTCGGCCCGGTGGCGGGGTACTTGCCCGAGGGCCTCCTCTCCTTGGACGGGGGGGCGAAGGCGGAAGGGGAGCTCACCCTCACGGCGCCTTTCCCGGGGCGGGCCAGGCTTGGCCTCGAGGGCCGCTTGGAGGACTTCCGGGTGAGCGCCAAGGGGGAGGTTTCCCTCCCCGGGCTCAAGGAGGCCACCCCGGCGGAGGTGGTCTTCCGCTACCCCGCAAGCCTGGTGGAGGTCCGCCTGGGTGAGGCTCAGGCCCAAGGCACCCTTTTCCCCTTGCGCCTGGCGGGCTACGGGCGGCTTCCCCTTTACTACCCGCAGTACTACCTGCAAGAAGGCCTCCTGGACGTGAAGAGCTTCTTCCTTTACGAGGAGAAGGGCACCTACCACCTCACGGGAAACGCCGAGGTCCTCCGGGCCCGCCTGGCCCTCCCCGAGGCCCGGGCCCGGGAGCTTTCCCGGGAAGGGGTGGAGGTGGGGGCCAAGCCCGCTCCGATACCCTTGGTCTTTGAGGGGGTGAGGCTTCAGGCCGAGCGGGGCATCCTGGTGCAGGAAAGCCTGGTTCAGGGGGAGCTTAAGGGGGAGGTCTACCTGGGGGGGACATACCAAGACCCTTACCTGGCGGGGGAGGTGGGGGCCTTGTGGGGGAACTTCCGCCTCTGGGACTCTGTGTTTTCCCTGGACCCGGCGCAAAGCTTCCTCCGCTTCCGCCCCGACCGGGGCATCCTTCCGGAGTTTTCCCTGAAGGCGGAGGCCCAGGTGCGGGGGTACAAGGTGTTCCTCGCCGCCACCGGGGAGTTCTTAAGGGAAAATGGCCGGGTAAAGGTGCGCCTAGAGCCCAGCTTCGCCTCGGAGCCCCCCTTGAGCGAACCCGAGATCTACGCCCTGTTGACCTTGGGCACCCCGGACCTGGCGGGGCTTACGGAAACCCTGCCCCAGGTGGCCCTGGGGGCCGCCTTGGAAAACCTGGTGCTGGGGCAGCTGGAGCGGGAGCTGGCCCGCAGCCTGGGGCTGGACCGGTTCCAGGTCCAGACCCCCCTCTTCCAGGGCGGGTCCTTGGAGGAAACCCGCTTTTCCATCGGCAAGTACCTGAGCCCCGAGCTCTTCTTGGGCTACGAGGTGGACCTGCGGGGGGCGCAGACCCTTTCCGCCCAGTACCGCCGCGACGGGCTCACCCTGGGGATTTCCTCCTCCTTCCAGGCGGGGGACGGGCGGCTTTCCCGCTTCGCCTTCGCCCTGGGCTACGACTTCACCGAGGCTTTGGGCGTGAGCGTGAGCCTCGAGGCCGCCGACACCACCCGCTTCAGCGTGGGCGCCCTTTACCGGTGGTAGCATGGCCCCGGTATGCGCGCTTTGGCCAAGCTGGCCCCCGAAGAGGGCCTAACCCTAGTGGAACGCTCCCGCCCCGAGCCGGGGCCTGGGGAGATCCTGGTGCGGGTGGAGGCCGCCAGCATCTGCGGCACCGACCTCCACATCTGGAGGTGGGACGCCTGGTCCCGGGGCAGGGTCCGGCCTCCCCTCATCACCGGGCACGAGTTCAGCGGCGTGGTGGAGGCGGTGGGTCCCGGGGTGAAGCGGCCCCAGGTGGGGGACCACGTGAGCCTGGAAAGCCACATCGTCTGCCACGCCTGCCCCGCCTGCCGCACGGGCAACTACCACGTCTGCCTGAACACGGAGATCCTGGGGGTGGACCGGGACGGGGGGTTCGCCGAGTACGTGGTGGTGCCGGCGGAGAACGCCTGGGTGAACCCCAAGGACCTTCCCTTTGAGGTGGCGGCCATCCTGGAGCCCTTCGGCAACGCTGTGCACACGGTGTATGCCGGAAGCGGGGTCTCGGGGAAGAGCGTCCTCATCACCGGGGCGGGGCCCATCGGCCTCATGGCGGCTATGGTGGCCCGGGCGAGCGGGGCGGGGCCCATTTTGGTCTCCGACCCCAACCCCTACCGCCTGGCCTTCGCCAGGCCCTACGCCGACCGGCTGGTGAACCCCTTGGAGGAGGACCTCCTGGAGGTGGTGCGCCGGGTGACGGGAAGCGGGGTGGAGGTGCTTTTGGAGTTTTCTGGGAACGAGGCCGCCATCCACCAGGGCCTCAAGGCCCTCATCCCCGGGGGGGAGGCGAGGATCTTGGGGATCCCTTCGGATCCCATCCGCTTTGACCTCGCCGGGGAGCTCGTGATGCGGGGGATCACCGCCTTCGGCATCGCCGGGCGGAGGCTCTGGCAGACCTGGATGCAGGGCACCGCCTTGGTCTACTCGGGTAGGGTGGACCTAAGCCCCCTCATCACCCACCGCCTCCCCTTGAGCCGCTACCGGGAGGCCTTCGGCCTCCTCGCCTCGGGCCAGGCGGTGAAGGTGATCCTGGACCCCAGGGCCTGAGGTCACCTTTTTCGGGTCAGGGGAGAGGGGGCGTGGCCCCCCTCCCCCGTTAAGGTTTTTGTAAGCCCCCCTGAGGAGGATGGAGGTAGGGACCCCAGGGGTCCCGGAAAGGAGACAGCGATGGTTGGAATCAAGCGGCTTTGGCCCTTGGCAGGCCTCGCCCTCCTCCTCGCGGCCTGCGGCGGGGGGGCGCCCCCCCAGGACCTCACCCTCTCCGGGGTGAGCCCAAATAGCCCCAGCGTGGTCCAGGGGCAGAGCGTCACCCTCACCCTCACCTTCACCTCCCAGAACGGCTTCCAGGGGACGGTGTCCTTGAGCGTCACCAAGGACGGCCAGGAGCCCTCCTGGCTCACCCTGTCCCCTGCCAGCAAGAGCCTCAACGTCCCCAAGGGGGGCCAGGCCCAGGAGACCCTCCAGCTCCAGGTGGCGGGGAACGCCCCCACCGGACCCCACGCCCTGAAGCTCCGGGCCACCTACGGGGACAAGACGGCGGAGCGGGACCTCACCCTCACGGTGAACCCACCCCCCTCCTTCGCCCTCTCTCTGAACCCCACCAGCCTCTCCGTCCAGCAGGGGGACAGCGCCCAGACCGCCCTGACCCTCACCCCCCAGAACGGCTTCACGGGGACGGTCTCCCTCTCCCTGGTGGCGGGCCAAGACGGGGTGCCCCAGGGGCTTTCCCTCTCCCCCCAGAGCGTGCAGGTCACCGGGTCTAGCCCCGTGAACCAGACCCTCACCCTCTCCGCCTCCGCCTCCACCCCTACGGGCACCTACCGCCTCAAGGTGCGGGGCACCTCGGGGAGCCTCACCCGGGAGGCGGACCTCACCCTGACCGTGACCGCCCCCCTGCAGGCCACCCTGGACTGGTCCCCCCTGGTGCAGGCCGCGGGGCCCGACGGGCAGGACGGCCCCATCGCCTTCACCGGTACCCTGGAGGGGACTCCCTCGGCTCCCCTCAAACTCCAGGTGAGCTACCGGCCCAAGGGCGGGGACTGGGGCCCCTGGCAGGAGGCGGGGCAGGTGCAGGTGCAAGGGGGCCAGATCACCGCCACCCTGCCGGGTCTGGAGCTCCCGGTGGGCCTGGACGAGCTGGGCAAGGGGGTGCGGGCCAGGCTCGTGGCGGGGGACCGGGTGCTCGCCCAGAGCCCGGAGCTCCTCCTCCAGCGCTTCCGCCCCCTCTGGGCGACCTCCCTGGACCCCAGCAGACCGGTTGTGGAGCTCTCCGCCGGGGGCGGCCTGGCCTGCGGGTACTCGGTTAAAACGGTCTACTGCCTCAGCCCCGAGACCGGGGCCCTGGCCTGGAGCGCTCAGCTCAATTTTTACCCGCGGGAGGTCTTCGTGGCCGCGGACGGCAGCGTGTACGTGGGCGGGGATGCCGACCTTGACTTCGCCCAAGCCCGCGGCACCGGCAAAGTAGCCGTCTTGCGGGATGGGGGGCTTCTGGCCCAGTACGACCTCCCCGAGTTCACCACGGTGACGGCCCTGGCGGTGGAGGGGAGCCTCCTCTACTTGGGGGGCTCCCGTTGGGTCCAGGCCCCCTGCGGGGCTACCACCCGGCCCATCCTCCGGGTGCGCTTCGCCAAGTACGCGCTGGGAGCTTCTAGCCTGACCCTCCAGGCCCAGCACGACCCCACCCCGGGGGACCTGCAGGAGATCACCTCGCCGAACGGCTGCACCGGCCCGGGGGACGACTACAGCATTTACAACTTCTCCTCCACCCCCGCCCTGCGCCTGGAGGGGGGCAAGGTCTACGCCGCCTTTGAGGTGGGGTTCTTCACCACACCCTCCTTCGTCGCCACCACCCGTTGCGTGGGCTTCCTGCGCCTGGACGGGGCCACCTTCGCCCGGGACTGGCTCAACAGGCCTTTCCGCCAGGGGGCCGGCGGAGAGCCCACCTGGAGCAGGGATTGCGACTCCTCCTGGAACGCCCTGGGGCGGTTTATATTGTCTCCGGCGGCGCCTCCTGCCCCCGCCTTCTGGTACGCCCCTCGGAGCTTTGACCTGGGCCCGGACCTCCTCTACGCCTCCTTTACCGGTGCCGATGCCCTGCGCAAGGAGGACGGCGGGGTGGTGCAGGTGCCGGGCGGGGACAAGCGGCTCCTCCTCTTCCTGCCGGGCTTCCCGGAGGGGCTGGTGCGCCTCACCTACACCGAGGGGAACCGCTTGCGGGCTTACCCCGGGGGCACGGAGGGGCCCTACGCCCTGAACCTGGAGGGGAGCAATGCTTTAGGCTCTGTCTTCAAGGACGCCGAAGGGCGGGTGTACGCCTATGGGCAGGGTACCGATGACCGCGGCCTGGTGGTCCGCCTGCGCTAGCCTGGCCTTGGCCCAGGACCTCCTCCAGGAGCCTGCCCCTCCCGGGGGAGCCCCGGGGCTTCCCCTTTCTCTACTCGCCCTGGGCTACCTCCTCCTCTTCCTCCTCGCCCGCACCTACCTCATCGCCTGCCCCTCCCGGGCCTTGGCCCGGGCCCAGCTCCTGGGGCTCCGGGCGGAGCACGTGGAGGGGCGGGAAGAGGGTCAGAGGCAGGAAGGGGATCAGGAGAAGCGGGACGCCCGGGAGGACATCAGAGAGTGCCTCCAAAAGGTCCGGGATCTCCTGGAAGGGCGGGGTCTCTTGGGCCGGGTTGGAGCCCTGCTTTCTCTCCTCCTCTGGAACGGCAAGCGGGAGATGGCCGCCTGGGCCCTGATGCACCGGGCCGAGCGACGGGCGGCGGCCCTGATGGGGGACGAGGAGGTGAGGGCCCGCCTCGTGCGGGGCCTGGGGGAGCTCGGGGTTTTCCCCAAGGGAGAAAGGGCGTTTTGGGAGGGACGGCTGAGATGCGCCCTGGGGATGGGTCAGGACGCGCAACCAGGGCCCCCGTCCCGGAACGGGACCTCCTATCAGGTGCTCCCTGCAGGGACGCTTCCGTCCTCCCCGGACACCAAGGATTCCGGCCAAGTGGGACCGAGCTCCCCTTGTTGCCCAAAACCGGACCCCAAGTGTTGCCCAAAACCGGACCCCAAGGCGCAAAGGGCCCTTCTGGGGGAGTTTCTGGCCGCCCTCTACGACGCCCGGGACACGTACTACGCCCGGCTCCTCACCCTGCACAACAAGGCGGCCTGGCTCCTCCTGGTGGGGCTTGGCCTGGCGGTGGCCCTGGGGTCCTTCGTTCCCGGGCTTCCCAACGGGCTAAGCCTGGGGACGGCGCTTCTTCTGGGCTTCCTCGGGGGGCTCCTTTCCCGGCTCTTCCGGGTGGTGGCCACGAAAGAGCTTCCCACCGACTACGGGGCCTACTGGGTTCCCCTCTTCCTGGCCCCGGTGCTGGGGGCCTTGGGGGCGGTGGGGGGGTACCTGGTCTTCTGGGCCCTGGTGGAGGCAGAGGTCCTTGGGAAGGGGCTAAAGCCCCTCCTCAGCCCGCCCGCCGCCTACGGGCTCCTGGTGGCCCTGGGGTTCTCGGAGCGCCTGCTGAAGGGACTCACGGAGAGGCTGGAGGAACAGGCCCTGAAGCAGGAGGACCAGGACAAGGGGAAGCCCCAGGGGGATGGGGACGAAAGGGGAGACCAGGGGGGACCGAAGGACCAGCCGGCCCGGCGTTGAGGGGGGCGGTTAAGGTTTTTGTAAGTCCCCCTGAGGAGGATGGGAGTAGGGACCCCAAGGATCCCGGAAGGAGGCAGAGCATGCTTCGGAAGACGGCGGCCATGGGACTCCTCGCGGGCCTCGCCCTCCTCCTCGCGGCCTGCGGTGGGCAGAACTCCGGCGGTGGGGGGAGCACCGGTTCGGTGAGCACCCCCGGGGGCCAGGTGCAGGCGGCCCTCCAGGGCGGCACCTTCACCCAGGGGCCCACGGTGGCCCAGGGTGTAACCCCGCCCCAGGGATTCCAGGCCCCCTACGGGGCCATCGCCTTCACGGCGCAGGTGCCCCAGGGAGGGACGCTCACGGTGACCCTGACCTTCCCGAGCCCGATTCCCCAGGGGGCGGTCCTGAAGAAGTACCTGAACAACGCCTGGCAGGACGTCCCCGGGGCCCAGCTCTCCGGGAACACCGCCACCTACCAGGTCCAAGACGGCGGCCCCCTGGACGGGGACGGACAGCAGAACGGCCAGGTGGTGGACCCGGTGGCCCTCCTCACCCCGGCGCCCTCCTATACCCTCTCCCTCTCCCCCACCAGCCTCACCGTCCAGCAAGGAGGCCAGGGGCAGGTGACCGTGAGCCTGGCCCGGCAGAACTTCACCGGGGACGTGACCCTCTCCCTGGAGGGCAACGCTCCCCTCGCCACGAGCCCCGCCCCGGACAAGATCGCCTGGAGCTTCTCCCCCAACCCTGCCACAGGGGACCAGGCCACCCTCACCCTGCAGGTGGGCCAGAGCGTGACCGCCGGGGACTACGCTCTCACCGTGCGGGGCCAGGCCCAGGGGCTTCAGGACCAGACGGCGACCCTGACCCTCCGGGTGCAACCTCAACCGAGCTTTGACTTCTCCCTGGACCGCTCCTCGGTGGTCACCAGGCAGGACCCCAACTACCAGGGCAACAACCGCATCCACCTTACCTTCACCACCCAGAACGGGTTCCAGGGGCAGGTGGACCTCTCCCTGGTGGACGAGGGGGGAAACCCGGTGCAAGGCCTCAGCCTCTCGCCCACGAGCCTGAATGTGACCGGGAACGGGCAGGGTTTCTACGTCTACGTCCTGGCGGACGACACCCTTCCCCTCTCCGGCGCGGGCAAGGGCTACCCGGTGCGGGTGCGGGCGCGTTCGGGAAACCTCGTGCGGGAGCAGCCCCTCACCGTGGACGTGTGGACCGGGGTCGGGGTAGCCGACCTCAACTTCGCCCGGGTGGCCTACGGCAACGGGATCTTCGTGGTGGCGGGGGCAGACGGCTACACTGGCTATTCACGTGTTTATGTCCACAACCCACAGGACGATAGCTTCAACAAGACCTTTGAGGACAACACCCTTTGTGGCTGGCCCAGGGACGTGGCTTACGATCCTGACCACCAAACTTGGGTAGTGGTGGGGTACCTTTCCGGCCTCATCATGGTCTCTGCGGACAACGCCCAGACCTGGCAAATCGTCTACGGGGCCAGGAACCCAGATTATCCTTCCTGCTCTGCTCAGTACGGGGACGGCATGCCTCTTCATAGAGTACGCTACGTCAACGACCGCCTCTGGGCCTGGAGCGAAGCCTGGAACAGTCAACGCCTCTACTTCTCCCAGGACGGGGGCTACAATTGGAATTTCGTCCCCCTCCCCATTCCGCAGGGCTACGTAAACCTCCAGATCAAGGGCCTTACCTTCGGCCAGGGCAAGTACGTGGCGGTGGGGGTGCTGTTTGATAGCGGTAGCAGGGCCTACCCCATGCTTGCCACTTCCACCGACGGCAGCAACTGGAATGTAACCCCCTTTACTACTCCCCAAACCCCCTGGGGCGCGGGCACCCCTAGTGATGTCCTCTACGTCCCCGACTGGGACACGTTCGTGATGGTGGGCGGCTTGGGACTCTTGGGCACCTCCCCCGATGGGATGAACTGGGACTTCCGGAACTTCTACAATCCCTACGACTACAACCAAGACGTGGGCCACCTCACGGGTCTGGCCTACGGCAACGGGGCGGTAGTGGCGGGAAGCTGGAGTGGTCCTAAGGTACTCGTTTCCACCGACGACCAGAACTGGAGGATCGTAGACACCAATTGCGGTGCTAGTGCCATGTCCGTAGCCTTCGGTGGCGGCATCTTCGCCCACACCTCGGCGGGAGCGCCCTGCACGTCCCCCTAGCGCCGAAGTAGACCGGTGGGGACTCCCCGTTCCGGGGAGCGGGGCTCCTCGGCCCTCACAGGGCTAGGTTGGGAGGCGGCGCAGGGGGCCCAAAAGGGTCCCCTGGCGCCCCTACACCGCCTTTAGGGCAGGGTGTAGGCAAAGCCGCTGAAGTTTCCGAAAGGTCCGCCCAGGCCACATTCAGCCCCGCCGGGTCGCTCTCCATGGGCACCCCCCCTCCAAAGGCACCGGGCGCACCAGCGGCCTGGCCCCCTCCTTCGCCGAGATCGGCCCCACGATCCCCGTTAAGGCTTTTGTAAGCCCCCCTGAGGAGGATGGGAGTAGGGACCCCAGGGGTCCCGGAAAGGAGGCAGTATGCGTAAGGGCAAGGGGTACGGGCTTCTCGTTAGAGGCTGGCTCTGGGCAGGGCTCTTTCTGGGCCTTGCCGCCTGCAGCGTGCCCTTCAACTACGAGGTCAACGTCCTGAACTTTACGGACCTCTCGGGAACCTTCACGGTGGGTCAGGGGGGGATCAGCCCCAACCCCAAGACGGTGGGCCCCGTGGAGATCCGCTACACCCCCGACAGCCGGGTGAACCTCACGGGGGCCGCCCTGGACTACAAGGTGTGCTTCACCTCGGAGACCCCGGGGGCGAGCTTCCAGGGGAACTTGAGCTACACCGCCTACCTGGGCGGGGACGCGGGGACGCTCTTCCAGGACGCCAACAAGCTGGCCGAGGGCACAAAGGATGTCTCGGGCCTCTCCACGGGGGCTGTGTGCGTGGAGGGGCAGGCCCAGGCCACGGCGGCCCAGGTCCAGGCTTTGCAGAGCGGCACCTTCTACGTGGGGGCCAGAATCTCCGGGAATGCCACCAGCGCCCAGGAGGCCACGGTGCGCTACCGCACCGAGCGGTTCCTCTTGAGGCTTTCGGGGACGGTGAGGCCTTAGAGCGAGGAAAGATGGGAGGGATTTCATGAGCAGGAAATACGGGTTTGTCTTGGCGGTTCTCGCCTCGTTGATCCTGCTTCTCGCGGGGTGCGGGGGGCAGGGCGGTGCAGATACCCGCACCATAAACGCTTCCCTTGGTACCTGGAATTACGGGGGGCAGAACCTGGGTTTGGCCTTCATCTTCTGGGCGGACCTTCAGGCCCCCACCAGCCCGGAGGGCTTCCAAGGGACGATTACTGGTCCCAGCCTTTCGTCACCCAATCCTTTCGGGCCCGTTAAATCGGACTTCGCAAGAGCCATCTACCTATGGTTCCCCTTTGGAGCTGTGCCCGTTTCCGGCGACCACACCATCACCGCGAGCCCTAGCCCTAACCAGACCCTCAACCGCACCCTCAAGCTGAACGCCAGCGCCACGCTGCCCCAGCCCCAAAACGTCACCGTCCAGGTCACGGCCAACACAGCCACCTTCTCCTGGTCTCCCGTGCCGGGAGCGAGGTCGTATTACGCGCAGCTTTGGGAGGTGGACCAGAACGGGCAGCTTAAGACCTTCAAGCTGGGCTGGTACACCAAGGACACCCAGGTGCAGTTCACGCAGAACGCCGGGATTAGTCTGTCCCCGGGCACCTACCGGGCTCGGGTCTTCGCCTTCCCCTTGGACTTCACCCTGCTCCTGCGCCCCGGACAGGCGGCCCAGCTGGACCCCCAGTTCAATATCTCCTCTGCTCTCAGTCAGGGAGTCCAGGTGCAGTCGCTTGGTCCGCTTAGGGTGGTGCCCCTACCCGAGCCTGAGGTGCAGCCGGAGCTGGGAGGGGGTTGGTAGGTCCCGCCAGATTACCCGCCCTGGCGGCAGAGTGAGAAAGAGCGTGGAATAGCCTTATTCGGGCTCCCGTCCCCAGCCGGATTCGGTGGAGTGTGCCCCGCCCCCTTGGGGCGGGGCCTGGCTTTGGGGTAGCCTCTAGGGGTCATGCTGAGCCGCAGGCGGCTTCTTGCGGGGCTTTTGGGCCTAAGGCTTTCCCGGGCCCAGGGGCTGAGGGCCGAGGAGGTGGTGGGGGCCCTCGAGGTCCCCTGGGCCTTGGCCTTCCTCCCCGGTGGGGGGATGCTGATCTCGGAAAGGCCGGGGAGGATCCGGCTCTTCCGGGGCGGGCGGCTTTCCACCTACGCCGAGCTTCCCGTTTACGCCCGGGGGGAGTCGGGGCTTCTGGGCCTGGCCCTCCACCCCCGCTTTCCCGAGGCGCCCTACGTCTACGCCTACCGCACGGTAGAGGCGGGGGGCCTGAGGAACCAGGTGGTGCGCCTCCGCCACCTGGGGGAGAGGGGGGTCTTGGAGCGGGTCATTCTGGACGGGATCCCCGCCAGGCCCCACGGCCTCCACTCGGGAGGCCGGATCGCCTTCGGGCCGGATGGGATGCTTTACGTGACCACGGGGGAGGTCTACGAGCGGGAGCTGGCCCAGGACCTGGCCTCCTTGGGGGGGAAGGTCCTCCGCCTCACCCCGGAAGGGGAGCCCGCCCCGGGGAACCCCTTCCTGGGCCAGAAGGGAGCCAGGCCCGAGATTTACAGCCTGGGCCACCGGAACCCCCAGGGCCTGGCCTGGCACCCCGTGACGGGGGAGCTCTTCCTGAGCGAGCACGGGCCCAGCGGGGAGCAAGGCTATGGCCACGACGAGGTGAACGTGGTCGTCCCCGGGGGGAACTACGGCTGGCCGAGGGTGGTGGGGAGGGGGAACGACCCCCGGTACCGGGACCCCCTCTACTTCTGGCCCCAGGGCTTCCCCCCGGGGAACCTGGCCTTCTTCCGGGGCGGGCTTTACCTGGCCGGGCTTAGGGGGGAGGCCCTTTTGCGCCTGGACCTCGAGGGGGAAAGGGGGCGCTGGCGGGTGGCGGGGGTGGAGACGGTGCTTTCCGGTTTTGGCCGCCTGCGGGAGGTCCAGGTGGGGCTGGACGGGGCCCTCTACGTCACCACCTCCAACCGGGACGGGCGGGGAAGGCCAAGGTCCGGGGACGACAAGGTGCTTCGCCTGGCTTAAGCTTGGGGCGTGGAGCGCCTTCAGCCGTTCCGTTTTGACGAGGAGGAAGGGGTCTTCTGGCTTCTGGACCAGAGGCGCCTTCCCCAGGAGGAGGTCTGGGTGCCCGTGCGCACCCCCCGGGAGATGGCCCAGGCCATCCGGGACATGGTGGTGCGGGGGGCCCCGGCCATCGGGGTTTCCGCTGCCTTCGGCATGGTCCTGGCCCACATGGCGGGGGAGGACCTCGAGGAGGCGGACCGCCTCTTGCGGCAAAGCCGCCCCACGGCGGTGAACCTCTTCCACGCCCTGGACCGGATGCGGCCCCACTTCGGGGACTTAAAGGGAAGCCTAGAGGAGGCCAAGGCCCTCTGGCGGGAGGTGGAGGAGACGGAAAGGGCCATTAGCCAGCACGGGGCCAAGGTCCTCAAGGGCCAGGTTCTCACCCACTGCAACACCGGGCCCCTGGCCACGGGGGGGTATGGGACGGCGCTTGGGGCCATCCTCGAGGCCCACCGCCAGGAGCGGGTGCGCCATGTCTGGGTGGATGAGACCCGGCCCTACCTGCAAGGGGCCCGGCTCACCGCCTTTGAGCTAAAAAAGGCGGGCGTTCCCGCCACGCTCATCGCCGACAACATGGCGGGCTTCCTCATGCAACGGGGATTGGTGGACGCCGTCATCGTGGGGGTGGACCGCATGGCCCTAAACGGCGACTTCGCCAACAAGATCGGCACCTACACCCTGGCGGTTTTGGCCCACCACCACGGGGTTCCCTTCTACGCCGCCTTGCCCCTTTCCTCCGTGGACCCTGGCCTGGCAAGTGGGGAAGGCATCCCCATAGAGGAGCGCTCCCCGGAGGAGGTCCTCACCCTCCAAGGGGTGCGCCTGGCTCCTGAAGGCTTTCCCGCCTATCACCCCGCCTTTGACCTCACCCCCCACCGTTACCTCACGGGGATCATCACGGAAAAGGGGGTGCTCTACCCGCCCTTTGACGAGGCGCTAAGGGATGCTTTGGGGCTTTCTTGAGGCGCTTTTGGGCCACGCCTGCCCCGGGTGCGGGGGCCCGCTGGATGGGCCCCTCCTCTGCGCCGCCTGCCGCCGGGCCCTTAAGGCCCAGGGGACGGGGGAGGTGGTCTACCTGGGGCTTTATGGCCGGGTGGGGGGCCTGGCTCGGGCCCTGAAGTACGGGCGCTGCGCTGGCCTAGCCCCCCTTCTCGCCCGCCCCTTGGCGGAAGGGGTCCTGGCCCAGGGTTGGGCCCTTTCAGGGGTGACGGCGGTGCCCACCCTTCTTCCCCGGCTTCTCCAAAGGGGGTATAGCCCGCCTGAGCTTTTGGCCAAGGAGCTTGCCCGCCTCCTCCACCTTCCCTACCGGCGGGTTTTGGTGCGGGTGCGCTACACCCCAGGCCAGCCCACCCGGGGGCGGGAGAGGACCAAGCTCCCCTCGAGGCTCTTCCTCCCCAAGGCCCGGGTGGTGGGGGCTTGGCTTTTAGTGGACGATGTCCTCACGAGCGGGGCCACCTTCCTCCGGGCCAAGGAGGCCCTACTCCAGGCGGGGGCGGAGAGGGTCTATGGGGCTTTCCTGGCGGTGCGGGACCCCGCGGCCTTAGGGCCTTACCGGTGAAGGCCACACTTCCTTGGGCGTTTCGTCCTAGACTGGGGGGAAAGGGGGTGGACGTGAAGAAGCTTCGCCGCCTTCCGGACCTCCTCCCCCACCTTAGGGAAGGTCGCTACCGCTTGGGCCCCCACGTGGCCAAGCACATGCTCCAGGAAGGCTTCACCGAGCTGGACATCCTCAGGGCCCTGGAATGGGGCAGGGAGCTTTGCATCTACCCTGAGGACCAGCGGATGCTGGTTTTGGGCTATATGGTCTTCCCGCCTCGCCTGCGCCTGCCCTTGCACGTGGTCCTGGAGTACGCCAAGCCGCGGCACGTGGACATCGTCACCGCCTTCATCCCTAAAGAGCCTTACCGGGTGTATTCCAGGAAGCGCCTCGCCGCCATCCTCCGCTTTGACGGGGCCTTGGAGGAGGTGCGTTGGAGCCTGCCCAAAGAGGCCTACCCCGCCTGGGAGTAGGCCAAGCGGGGCAGGAGGCCTGGGCTTTAGCGCTTGAGTTCCCGGATCACCGCCTGGGTGAGGTCGGTGTCCTCGTCGGCATAGACCACCAGGCCGGACTGGGCCGCCACCTGCCGGCTCATGACCACGGCGAAGCCCTGGGCCTTGGCCACCTTGGCGATGGCCGCGTCCACATCCTCGAGGATGGGCTTCAGGACCTGGTTCTGCCGCTCTTGCCACTTCTTCAGGGTGTCCTGGTAGGTCTTGAGGAGGGCGTCGTAGTCCTGGCGCTCCTTGGCGCTGGCTTGGCCAGCCCGCACCTTTTGGTCCAGGGGCTTGAGCTTCTCCTCCAGGGGGGAAAGCTCCTTCTTGGCCTGGGCCTGCACGTCCTGGACCTTTTTGTAGTCGGGGTGGGCCTGGACCAGGGCGTCGGCGTCCACGAAGCCGATGCGGGTGGCCACGTTCTTGTTCTGGGCCAGCATGGGGGTGAGGAGGGCGCCGAGGGCCAGGAAAAGAGCCGTAAGGGGAAGCCGTTTCATGGGCCTAAGCCTAGCTGCTCCGGGTTAGTCCAGGGTGAGAGAAAGCTCCCTTTCCCCTTGAAGCGAGGGGGGTTAGGATGCGCTTTGGAGGTGAAGGGTATGCGTAAGACGCTTTGGTTGTTGGCGCTTTTGGCCTTGGGTTCCCTGGCCTTCGCCCAGCGGGCGGTTTCCTTCCGGCTTTCCTTGCCCCCCGCGGGGCTCGGTTTGGGCCTGGAGGCGCCCTTGGAGCGAAACCTGGCCTTCCGGGGCTTCGCCGACCTCTTCCCCAGCGGCCCAAGCTTCCTGGTGGGAGGCGAGCTCCTCTTCAAGCCGGATTTGGGCCAGCTGGACCGGGACCTCAGGGGGATTAGGCCCTATTTCGGCGGGGGGCTTGCTGGGCGGTTCGCCCAAAGCAGCGACCTCGGCCTTCACCTTTCCTTAGGGGTGGAGGTGCTGCTGGACCCCAGGACGGGGATCTTTCTGGATGGGGAGTACTTCTACCCCTTTGGGGGTGGGAGCTCTAGCCGTGTAGTGCTTGGAGCAGCCCTGCGGTAAAAAAAGGGTTGCGACCTTGCCCGCCCTCTGGGCGGGGACATTTTTCCCCTTCGCCTTGGGATAAGATAATCGTGAAAGGAGGTTAAAGATGCTGGTCCGGGACTGGATGACCAAGGACCCCCTCACCGTGAGCCCCGACACCCCGGTATTGGAGGCCATCAACCTGTTGAAGCAAAAGGGCTTCCGGCGCTTGCCTGTGGTGAAAGACGGCAAGCTGGTGGGCCTGGTGACGGACAAGGACCTCAAGGACGCCATGCCCTCCAAGGCCACCACCCTCTCGGTGTGGGAGATGAACTACCTCCTCTCCAAGCTCACCGTGGAGGAGGTCATGGCCAAGCCCGTGGTCACCGTGGGGGCGGAGGAGCCCTTGGAAAAGGCGGCCCTCCTCATGGAGGAGCGGAAGATCGGGGGCCTGCCGGTGATGGAGGGGGATCGGCTCGTGGGCATCATCACCGTGACCGACGTGCTCCGGGCCTTTATTGAGGTCTTGGGCCTAAAGCTCGGAGGCCTTCGCATCACCGTGGACATTCCCGACGTCCCCGGGGCCCTGGCCCAGATGGCCCAGGCGGTCCCCCCGGCCAATATCGTCTCCATCGCCACCGCCGCCCACCTCGAGGGCTACCAGCGCCTGGTGATGCGGGTGGTGGGGGAGGATGTGGAAGGGGTGCCGAAGCGCCTGGAGGCCGCCGGGGAAAGGGTGGTGGAGGTCCGCCCGGGCTAGGTGCCGTTCCGGTAGGCGGGGTAGGAGCCCAGGACCTTTAAAAAGGCCGCCCGCCGCAAAAGGCCCAGAAGGGCTTGGGCGGGTCCCGGCTCCTCCAGGTGGCCCTCTAAGTCCAGGTAAAAGAGGTAGCTAAACGGCTTGTCCCGCCGCGGCCTAGACTCCAGCTTGGTGAGGTTCACCCCGGCCTCGGCGAAGACCTGCAGGGCCTCCAAAAGCCCCCCGGGGCGGTGGCGCACGGCGAAGACGATGCTGGTCTTGTGGGGGCCTTCCCCCTTCCTTGCCTCCTCGCGGCCGATGACGAAGAAGCGGGTGTAGTTGTGGGGGTAGTCCTCAATGTTTTCCGCCAGGACGGCAAGGCCATAGAGCTCCGCCGCCCGCCTCGAGGCGATGGCCCCCACCCCGGGCTCGGGGTTTTCCGCCAAGGCCCGGGCGGCCCCGGCGGTGTCGTACACGGGGATGGGGGTGAGGCGAAGCCGGGCTAAGAAGCCGTCGCACTGGGCCAGGGCCTGGGGGTGGCTCTTCACCGCCTTGAGCTCCTTAAGCTCCACGCCCCGGGGTGCCAGAAGGCAGTGCTCCACCCGGTGGACGATCTCCCCCACCACGTGCAGGTCGCTTTCCAGGAGGAGGTCGTAGGTCTGGTTGATGCTGCCGGCGGTGGTGTTCTCCACGGGCACCACCCCAAGCTCCGCCTCCCCCGTTTCCACCGCCTCAAACACCTGGTGAAAGGTGGGGAAGCCCACGGGGGTAGCGCCGGGGAAGGCCTTGAGGAGGGCCTCTTCGCTGTACGCCCCTTCGGTGCCCTGGAAGGCGATCCTCATGCCCTCCATGGTACAAGCACCCTGGACAGGGGAAAAAGGGCTGGCGTAGCATGGCCTTCGTGGCGCGGCTTCTCGTGGTGGACGATGACCCCCGCATCCGCCACCTCCTCGAGGTGGTCCTTTCCGGCTCCGGCCACGAGGTGGTCTTGGCGGACTCCGCCAAGGCGGCCTTGGAGTACCTGCGCAAGGAAACCCCCGACCTGATCCTCCTGGACATCATGATGCCGGACATGGATGGCCTCACCCTCTTAGGCCGCATTCGGGCGGTGCGCCGCCTGAGCCGGGTGCCCGTCATCATGTTCACCGGCGGGGGGCAGGAGCTGGAGGGTCCAAGCCGGGCTTTGGGGGCCGACCTTTTCCTGGAAAAACCCATCAGCGGGCGCCGGCTCAAGCAGGCGGTGGAAAGCCTCTTGGCTCGGGAGGGCTACCTCCTCCCGGGGGGTGAGCGGGTGAGCACCTTGGCGGAGGTGGGGGGAAGGCTCCGGCAGGCCCTGCCGGAGGAGGAGCGCTTCCGCCTCCTCTGGCGAAGAACGCAAAGCCGCCGCGCCCTCCTCGCCAACCTGGTGGCCAAGGGCTGGACCGAGGCCCTCCTGCGCCGCCTGGTGCCGGGGGAGTACGACCTGTACGATATCCTGGGCCATTTGGCCTACGGCTGGCCCCTCCTTCCCCTCAAGGAGCGGGCGGCTCGGGCGGAGGACGCCCGCTTCGCTCCCCTTCTCCAGGAGTACCTGGAGGCCAGGCGGCTTCCCCTGGAAGGGGACGGCCTCCTGGAAGAGCTTGCGGAGACCCTTTACGCTTAGGGGATGGCCGAGCTTTTGGAGGTTCACGAACCTGAGGCCTGGAACCGGTTGGTTTCCGGCTTCCCCATCACCAGCGCCCTTCAGTCCTTTGGCTGGGGGGAGGTGAAGCGGCTTTCCGGCTGGGAGCCCAAGCGCTTTGCCGTGTACCAGGGGGATAGGCTTTTGGGGGCCGCCCAGGTCCTCCTGAAACGCCTCCCCGGGGGGCTTAGCCTGGTCTACGCCCCAAGGGGCCCAGCCCTTTTCCGCCTGGAGGACCTCCCCCAGGTGGCCCAGGCCTTGGCCCAGGGGGTAAAGGGCACCCACCTGGTGGTGGAGCCGGAGGCGGGTCTTGCGGCGGAGGAAGCGCCCCCCCACTTCCCCGGCCTCTTGCCGGAGGAGCCCATCCAGCCCGGCCACTCCCTGTGGCTGGACCTCACCCAAGGGGAGGAGGCGCTCCTGAAGGGCATGAAGGAGATGCACCGCCGCAACGCCCGCCTGGCGCAGAAGCGCACGGAGCTCCTCGTGGCGGGAGAGGAGGCCTTCCCCGAGTTCTTCCGCCTTTTTGAGGAGACGAACCGCCGGGCCAAGCTCCTGCAACACTCGGAGGAATACTACCGGGCCGTCCTAAAGGAGATGAACCAGCCCTTGGGCGAGGCCTTCATCACCTTAGCCGCCAAGGACGGGGAGGCTTTGGCGGCGGGGCTTTTCGTGGCCTTCGCCGGGAAGGTGGACTACCTCTACGGGGGTAGCAGCCGCCACCACCCCGAGGCCAAGGCTCCCATGGGGATGCACCTCATGGCCATCCGCCACGGCATGGCCCGGGGCTACCGGATCTACGACCTTTGGGGCGTTCCCCGCACCCCCGAAGGGAGCCACGCCGAGGGGATCTGGCGCTTCAAGGAGGGGTTTGGCGGCAGACGGGTGCAGTTTCCCGCCTACACCCTGCCCCTTTCCCCCCTCTACCGCCCCCTGAAGGCCCTCCTCCGCCTGCGCAAGACCTGGGTGAACCTCAGGGTGCGGGGAAACCCGCGGGATGTGCTGGGGTAAAGGGCCTTGTCATCTTTCTCAAGCGCTTTCCCGTAAGGTGAGGGGCGTGGTGCGGTTTCTCCTCCCCCTCGCCCTCTTGCTTTTCCTCCTCCCTTGGCTCCGTCCGGGGCCTTCCCGATCTCCGGCCCCAGCCCCGGGGGTGCGCCTTCTGGGGGTGGAGTTTTGGCTCTTCCCCGAGGAGGAGGGGGTGGAGTGGCGCTTCGCCGCGGAGGAGATGGTGGAAGAGGGGGGGGTGTTCCGCATCCGGGGGGGGCTTACCGGGGAGCGGTACGTGAAGGGGCGCCTGGACCTGCGGCTTAGGGCTCCTGAGGTGGTGGTGGAGCCCGGGGACAACCTGCGGGCCCCTTACGCCGAGGTGGAGATCCTTAAGGGGTGCTACCGGCTCGCCCTTTCCGCCCCCGGGAAGGGGGAGGTCCTCATCCGGCAGAAGGAGGGCTTCTTCGCCCCATGGGTGCGGATAGAAGCGCCGAACCTCAGGGGCGAGGCGGAGGCCTTCCGCTCGGATTTCGCCCTGGAGCGCCTCGAGGCGCAAAACCCCCGCTTTTCCTTTCCCGCTGGGGGAAGTTTTGGCCCGTGCACCGTGGAAGGAGGTAGCTCGTGAGAAGACTCGTGCTTTTTTCGGTGTTGGGACTGGCCTTGGCGGCTTCCGGCGTGCGGGTGATCCAAGTGGAAGGGGGCAGGCTTTCCGGGGACCTGCGCTACGGCCCCTGGACCTTTGAGGGGGAGGTGAGGGGCCGGGTCAAGGACCTCTCCATCCAAGCCCCCAAGGCCACCCTCACCGCCCCCAAGGGCAAGACCATGCAGGAGGCGGAAGGGGAACGGGAGGCCCGCTTTGAGGGGGGCGTGGTGGTGCGCCGGGGCCGGGTGGAGGCCCGGGGCCCCGTCCTGGTCTACCGGGAAACCACGGGGGAAGGGGAGCTCTTGGGCCCGGCCCGCATGCGCCAAGAGCCCAAGCCCGGGGAGGATCCCGTGGAGGTGGAGGCGAGCCGCATGACCTTCCAGGTGGACACCGACACCTCCACCAGCGAAAACGCCCTCCTCAAAAGCGGCAACCAGGAGGGGCGGGCGGGCTTCGTCTACTACGAGGAGGAACGGGGCCTCGCCGTCTTCAGCGACGCCAAGGAGGTGGTCCTCACCCGCAAGCGCAAGGACGGGGACCTGGTGATCCGGGCTAAGGAGGTGCGGAGCCTCACCGGCCCCAAGCGCCTCATCGCCACCGGGGGGGTGCGCCTCGTGGACGGGGACCTGGTGACCACCGGGGAAAGCCTCTACTACGACGACACCACCGGGGAGGCCATCGTCTTGGGGAAGCCGGCGGTGAGCGAGAACAAGAAGGAAGGCTTTAGGCTTTCGGGGAGCACCCTCCTCCACAACGTGAACCGCCACCAGGTGCGGGTCTACGGCCGCGCCTTCCGCCTGCCCGTGGAGGAGTTTAAGAAGCTCGGGGAGAAGTGATGCGCCCTTTCCTCCTGGGCTTGGGCCTCCTGCTCCTTTGCGCCTTGGCCCAGGAGGCCTTCCGCCCCGAGGTGGAGCTGGTCCGCAAGGACAAGAAGGTGGTGGCCTGGGTGAGCGGGGAGGAGGATAGCCTCTTCTACGCCGACTACGGCGACCTTTACCTGGGCGAGCTCAAGGAGCTGGGCCAGGACAAGGCGGTGGTGGGAGAAAAGGCCTTTTTCCTGGACGCGGGGAGCGCGGTGGACGAGGGCCTGAAGCCCGGGGACATGGTGGAGGCTGCCTACAACCCTGACTTCACCCGGGAGGGCCTTCCCCACCTCCTGCGCCTGCGCCGGGCGGGGGCGGGGAAGGGGGAACGGTACCTGCGCCTGGTCCTCTTTGACCCCAAGGGGGTGGAGGTGCGCTTGGGAAGCGAGGTGCGGGCCACAGGGCCCTTGGCGGTGGTGGAGCGGGGGAGCGAGGAGACCCTTTTCCTCTCCGGGGGAAGCGCCCGGTACCTGGAGGAGGAGGGCCGCCTCGAGGTGCGCCAGGCCCCGGGGGAGGTGGCGGTGGAGGAGGGGGCGACCCGGGTGAAGGGGAGGCGGCTTCGCTACCAGAACGATACCGGGGAAGCCCTTTTGGAAGGCCCCTTGGAGGTGAGGCGGGAAGGGGAAAAGCCCCTTTTGGGCAAGGCGAACAGCCTCCGCTACCTTCTGGACGAGGAGGCGCTTTGGCTTTTGGGGGTGGAGTTCACCCAAGTCGGACGCACCACCAAGGCGGAAAGGGCCCTGGTGCGGGAGAAGGAGGGCTTCGCCTACCTCTTCGGCAACGTGGAAAGCCGGGACGAGAAGGGCTTCGTGCGGGGAGAACGGGTGCGCTACGCCCTGGAAAGGGGCGAGGTGGTTCTCCTCGGGCGGGTGGCGGGGGAGTTTAGGGAGCCCTAAGCGGAAATCCCCGCCATCAGGAGGCCGAGCCGCTCCTCCGTGGCCTCCTCCGGGCTGAGTTCCCCCACGATCCTTCCCTCGTACATGACGAGGATGCGGTCGGAAAGGCTCAAGACCTCGCTGAGGTCGGCGGAGACCAAAAGGACGGCCATCCCCTGGTCCCGGGCCTCAATGAGGCGCTGGTGGATGAACTCAATGGCCCCCACGTCCACCCCCCGGGTGGGCTGGGCGGCGATGAGGAGGCGGGGCTTCCTTAGGAGTTCCCTTCCCACCACGATCTTCTGCTGGTTACCCCCGGAGAAGCGCCTTGCGGAAAGCTCCGTGGACCGGGGCCGCACGTCAAAGGCCTCCACCAGGGCCCGGGCGTGGCGCTCCACCGCCTCGCCATCCAAGAAGCCCAGGAAGCCGCGGAAGGGGGGCCTGTGCTGGTCGCCCAGGATGGCGTTTTCCCGCACGGAAAAGTCCAGGACGAGGCCCCGGGCGTGCCGGTCCTCGGGAACGTGGCTCACCCCGAGCTCCCGCACCGCCCGGGCCAAGGGGGGGAGGGGTTTGCCCAGGTACCGGGCCACCCCCTGGTGGCGGCGCAGGCCGGTGAGGGCCTCCACCAGCTCCGTTTGCCCGTTCCCCTCCACCCCGGCGATGCCCACGATCTCCCCGGCGCGCACCGCAAAGCTTACCCCCTTAAGCCGGGGCGGGGCGGCGAAGTCCTCCAGTTCCAAAACCACCTCCCCAGGCCTAGCCGGGCCCTTTTGCACCCTTAGGACCACCTCCCGGCCCACCATCATCCGGGCGAGCTCCTCCAAGGAGGTCTCTTGGGTGCGCACCGTGCCCACCACCTTCCCATCCCGGATCACCGTGACCCGGTCGGAAACGGCAAGCACCTCCTTGAGCTTGTGGCTGATGAAGATGGCGGCGTTGCCCTGGGCCACGTAGGCCCTTAGGAAGCGAAAAAGCTCCTCCGCCTCCTGGGGGGTGAGGACGGCGGTGGGCTCGTCCAGAATGAGGATCCTGGCCTTGCGGTAGAGGGCCTTCAGGATCTCCACCCGCTGCTGGAGCCCCACGGGGAGGTTTTCAATGCGCTCGTCCAGGGGAACCTGGAAGCCGAGCTCCTCCATGAGGCCTTGGGCCCGCTTCCGGGCGGCCTCGAGGTCCAGGTACAAGGGGCTTCCCGGCTCCAAGCCCAAGACCAGGTTCTCCAGCACCGTGAAGGGCTCCACCAACATGAAGTGCTGGTGCACCATGCCGATGCCAGCGGCGATGGCGTCCAGGGGGCTTCTGGGCCGGTAGGGCTTGCCGTCCACCCACATCTCCCCCTTGTCCGGGGGCTGGAGGCCGTAGACGATCTTCATGAGGGTGGATTTCCCGGCACCGTTTTCCCCCACCAGGGCCAAGACTTCGCCCCAGTTCAGGTCCAAGGAGATGTGGTCGTTGGCGAGGACCAGGGGGAAGCGCTTGGTGATGTCCTTCAGGACCAGGGCCTTCTCCACGCCCGCAAGTATACAAGAGGGGCCGGAACGCCTCCGGCCCCTCCGGCGATGCCCCTTAGCGGGACTCGGGCACCTTGATCTGGCCCTTGATGATCTGCTGCTTGAGGACCTCCAGCTTGCTCACCACGGCCGCCGGGATCAAGGCCTTGTTGTACTGGTCCAGGGCGTAGCCCACCCCGTTGTTGCTCAGGCCGAACTCCCGCACCCCGCCCTTGAAGGCCTTCTGCACCACGCTCTTGATCACCTCGTAGGTGGCCACGTCCACCCGCTTCATCATGGAGGTGAGGCCGTGGTTGAGGGTGGCGGGGTTGTTGTCCGTGTCGCCCAGGTAGTTCTGGTTGGCGTCCACGCCGATGAAGAAGAGGGGCGTGGCCTTGGTGCCGTCGGTGCCGCAAGCGCGGGTGTAGTCGGCGTACTTGGGCACCTTGGCGTAGGGGTCCGCCTTGCGCACGAAGCGGATGTTGCCGCCCTCCTTCAGGCACTTGGTCTGCTTCACGTAGTCAATGAGCCCCAGGCCCGAGCCACCGGCGGCGGCGTAGATGATGTCGGCGCCCTGGCGCACCTGGGCAGCGGCGATCTCCTTGGCCTTGGCGGGGTCGTTCCAGGCGGCGGGGGTGTTGCCCACGTAGCCCACCAGGACCTTGCCCTGGATCTTGTCCTCCTTGAAGGCGTACTCTGCCCCGGCGCGGAAGCCCGCCTCAAACTTGTGGATGAGGGGGATGTCCATGCCGCCGATGAAGCCCACCACCCCGGTGCGGCTCATCTTGCCGGCGATGTAGCCCACCAGGAAGCTACCCTCGTGCTCCCGGAACACCAGGCCCACAGCGTTGGCCAGCTTCCCCTCGCCCGGCACGGCGTCAATCACGGCGAACCTGACGTTGGGGAACTCCTTGGCCGTGGCGGTGATGGCGGGCTCGTTGGCGAAGCCCACGCCGATCACCAGGTCAAAGCCCTCCTCGGCGAAGGTGCGGATGCCCTGCCCCACCTGGGAGGGGTCGGCGGGCTCAAAGTCAAAGAGCTTCACCCCGAAGTCCTTGGCCGCCTTTTGCGCCCCTTCCCAGGCGGACTGGTTGAAGGAGCGGTCAAACTTGCCGCCGGCGTCAAAGGCGATGCCCACCCGCACCTGGGCCAGGCTTAGGCCCAGGGCCAGAACCCCAATAAGCGCCAGTACACGTTTCATGCTCACCTCCCACGGCTATTCGCCAGGGGCTATTATACCGGCCGGCGGTAAACTCAAGGCATGACCCTGGAGGAAGCGAGGAGGCGGATCAACGAGCTGAGGGACCTCATCCGCTACCACAACTACCGCTACTACGTCCTGGCCGACCCCGAGATCTCCGACGCCGAGTACGACCGGCTCTTAAGGGAGCTTAAGGAGCTGGAGGAGCGCTTCCCCGAGCTCAAAAGCCCGGACTCCCCCACGGAGCAGGTGGGGGCGAAGCCCCTGGAGGCCACCTTTCGCCCGGTTCGCCACCCCACGCGGATGTACTCCCTGGATAACGCCTTCACCCACCAGGAGCTAAAGGCCTTTGAGGAGCGGGTGGAGCGGGCCTTGGGGCGGGAGGGGCCGTTCGTCTACACGGTGGAGCACAAGGTGGACGGGCTTTCCGTCAACCTCTACTACGAGGAAGGAATTTTGGTCTTTGGGGCCACCCGGGGGGACGGGGAGGTGGGGGAGGAGGTGACGCAAAACCTCCTCACCATTCCCACCATCCCGAGGCGGCTAAAGGGGGTGCCGGAGCGCCTCGAGGTCCGGGGGGAGGTCTACATGCCCATTGAGGCCTTCCTGCGCCTCAACGAGGAGCTGGAGGAGGCGGGGGAGAAGGTTTTCAAGAACCCGAGGAACGCCGCCGCCGGCTCCCTCCGGCAGAAAGACCCCAGGATCACCGCCAAGCGGGGCCTTCGCGCCACCTTCTACGCCCTGGGGCTTGGCTTGGAAGAAAGCGGGCTCAAGACCCAGTACGAGCTCCTCCTGTGGCTCAAGGAGAAGGGTTTTCCCGTGGAGCACGGCTTTGCCCGCGCCACGGGGGCGGAAGGGGTGGAACGGGTCTACCAGGCCTGGCTCCAGGAAAGGCGCAAGCTTCCTTTTGAGGCGGATGGGGTGGTGGTGAAGCTGGACGAGCTCGCCCTGTGGCGCGAGCTGGGCTACACCGCCCGCGCCCCCCGCTTCGCCATCGCCTACAAGTTCCCGGCGGAGGAGAAGGAGACCCGGCTTTTGGACGTGGTCTTCCAGGTGGGGCGCACGGGGCGGGTGACCCCGGTGGGGATCCTGGAGCCCGTGTTGATAGAGGGGAGCGAGGTGTCCCGGGTCACCCTGCACAACGAAAGCTACATTGAAGAGCTGGACATCCGCATCGGGGACTGGGTCTTGGTCCACAAGGCGGGGGGGGTCATCCCCGAAGTCTTGAGGGTGCTAAAGGAGCGGCGCACCGGGGCGGAGCGGCCCATCGTCTGGCCGGAGAACTGCCCGGAGTGCGGCCACCATCTGGTGAAGGAGGGGAAGGTCCACCGCTGCCCCAACCCCTTGTGCCCCGCCAAGCGCTTTGAGGCCATCCGCCACTACGCCTCCCGCAAGGCCATGGACATCCAGGGCCTGGGGGAGAAGCTCATTGAAAAGCTTTTGGAAAACGGGCTGGTGAAGGACGTGGCCGACCTCTACCGCTTGCGGAAGGAGGACCTCGTGGGCCTGGAGCGGATGGGGGAGAAAAGCGCAGAAAACCTTCTCCGCCAGATTGAGGAAAGCAAGCACCGGGGCCTGGAGCGCCTCCTTTACGCCCTGGGCCTTCCCGGGGTGGGGGAGGTGTTGGCCCGCAACCTGGCCGCCCGCTTCGGCACCATGGACCGCCTCCTCGAGGCCACCTTGGAAGAGCTCTTAGAGGTGGAGGAGGTGGGGGAGCTCACCGCCCGGGGGATTTGGGAAACCCTCCAAGACCCCGCCTTCCGCCGTCTGGTGCGCCGCCTGAAGGAGGCGGGGGTGGAGATGGAGGCCAAGGAGCGGGGCGGGGAGGCCCTAAAGGGCCTCACCTTCGTCATCACCGGGGAGCTTTCCCGCCCGCGGGAGGAGGTGAAGGCCATCCTCCGGCGCCTTGGGGCCAAGGTCACGGACTCGGTGAGCCGCAAGACGAGCTTCGTGGTGGTGGGGGACAACCCGGGGAGCAAGCTGGAAAAGGCCCGCTCCTTGGGCGTGCCCACCCTCACGGAGGAGGAGCTTTGGCGCCTCATCGCCGAAAGGACCGGGAAGGCGCCCGAGGCCCTTTTGGCCTAGCCGGGGCCGAAGAGCTTTTCCAGGGCCTCTTTTAGCCGCGAGCCGGAAAGCCCCAGGCTCGCCAGGGCCTTTTCGTAAAGCTCCGGGGTGATAAGCCCCCTAAGGGCGGCGAGCTCGGTGCGGGAGAGGCTCGCCCCATGGAGGACGTGCTCCTCGTAACTCCTCCAGGCCAAGGGCACGTGGGCCTTCACCAGCTCGGCGATGGCCTGGGCGTACTGCCGGATCTCCCACTGGGCCTCGGGGGCCAAGCGAAGCTTGAGGAAGTGGAAGAGGTTGTGCAGGTCCTGCTTCCAGTAGAACTCGGTGTAGAGGTTGAGGGGGAGGACCATGCGCGCCATCTCCCGGGCCACCCCCTTTTCCAAAAGCCTCTCGTAGGCCTGGTAGGCCTTTTCTTCCGCCTCCTGGAGGAGGGCGCGGGCTTCCTCGTCCTCTAGCTCCCCTTCCGAGCCCTGCTTGTTCCGCCTGGCCTGGCGGCGGAAGGCGGCGGGCTCGTAGAACTCGTCCTTTAAGACGGAGTAGCGGCCCGAGACCTCGTTCACGCTGGCGGTGCGGTGGCGGAACCACTGGCGCACCACGAAGAGGGGGGCCTTCACGTGGAACTTGAACTCCACCATCTCAAAGGGGCTGGTGTGGCGGTGGCGCATGAGGTAGTCAATGAGGGCGGCGTCCTCCCGCACCGTCTTGGTTCCCGCCCCGTAGGAAACCCGGGCCGCCTGGACGATGGCCCCATCGTCCCCCATGACGTCCACCAGGCGCACGAAGCCCTTGTCCAAGACCGAAATGGCGCGCGTGGGCTCCATGCCCTAGAGTCTACTTGCCACTTGGGCTTCCCCGGTCTACCCTTAGCCTATGCGAGCGCGAACCCCCTTCGCCTTCAAGCGGAGGCACGGGCGCTACCGAGGGCCCGGCCTTTTCCCGTTTGGCTTGGGGCGATAGGATAGATAGGCTTTGGGCGCTTGGCGCCTTTTGGGAGTGAAGATGCTGCGCTTGCCGGATTTTCCCTTGCCCAACGGACGGGGGCGGTTTGGCCCCTACGGGGGGCGGTACGTTCCCGAAACCCTTATCCCCGCCTTGGAGGAGGTGGAGGCCGCCTACCTCGAGGCCAAGAAGGACCCCGCCTTCCTGGAAGAGCTGGAGCACTACCTGAGGACCTTTGCCGGCCGGCCCACGCCCCTTTTCCACGCCAAAAGGCTTTCGGCCTACTGGGGCGGGGCCCAGGTCTACCTGAAGCGGGAGGACCTCCTCCACACCGGGGCCCACAAGATCAACAACACCCTGGGCCAGGCCCTCCTCGCCCGGCGCATGGGCAAAAAGCGGGTCATCGCGGAAACGGGGGCGGGGCAGCACGGGGTTTCCGTGGCCACGGTGGCCGCCCTCTTCGGCATGGAGTGCGTGGTGTACATGGGGGAGGAGGACGTGAGGCGCCAGGCCCTGAACGTCTTCCGCATGAAGCTCTTGGGGGCCGAGGTGCGCCCGGTGGCCGCGGGGAGCCGCACGCTCAAGGACGCCACCAACGAGGCCATCCGCGACTGGATCACCCACGTGCGCACCACCTTCTACATCCTGGGCTCGGTGGTGGGCCCCCACCCTTACCCCATGATGGTCCGGGACTTCCAGAGCGTCATCGGCGAGGAGGTGAAGCGGCAGAGCCTGGAGCTCTTTGGCCGCTACCCCGACGCCCTCATCGCCGCCGTGGGCGGGGGGTCCAACGCCATCGGGCTTTTCGCCCCCTTCGCCTACCTGCCCGAAGGGGAAAGGCCTAGGCTCATCGGGGTGGAGGCGGCGGGGGAGGGGCTTTCCACCGGGCGGCACGCCGCCAGCATCGGGGCGGGGAAGCGGGGGGTGTTGCACGGGAGCTACATGTACCTCCTTTACGACCACGACGGGCAGATCACCCCGGCCCACTCCGTCTCCGCCGGCTTGGACTACCCGGGGGTGGGGCCGGAGCACAGCTACTACGCCGATGCGGGCATCGCCGAGTACGCCAGCGTCACCGACGAGGAGGCCTTGGAGGGCTTTAAGCTCCTCGCCCGCCTCGAGGGCATCATCCCCGCCCTGGAGTCCGCCCACGCCATCGCCCACGCCGCCAAGGTGGTGCCGGAGATGCCGAAGGACCAGATCGTGGTCATCAACCTCTCGGGCCGCGGGGACAAGGACGTGACCGAGGCCATGCGCCTCCTTGGGGGGGAGCTATGACCACCCAAGAAGCCTTCGCCAAGGCCAAGGAGGAAGGGCGGGCCGCCCTCATCCCCTACCTCACCGCCGGTTTCCCCAGCCGGGAGGGCTTTTTGGAGGCGGTGAAGGAGGTCCTCCCCTTCGCCGACCTCCTGGAGATCGGCCTGCCCTACTCCGATCCCCTGGGGGACGGCCCCGTGATCCAGCGGGCCAGCGAGGTGGCCTTAAGGAAGGGGATGAGCGTGCAAGGGGTCTTGGAGCTGGTGAAGGAGGTGCGGGCCCTCACGGACAAGCCCCTTTTCCTCATGACCTACCTGAACCCCGTTTTGGCCTGGGGGCCAGAGCGCTTCTTTAGCCTCTTCAAGGGGGCGGGGGCCACGGGGCTCATCCTCCCCGACCTCCCCCCCGACGAGGACCCGGCCCTGGTGCGCCTGGCCCAGGAGATCGGCCTGGAAACGGTCTTCCTCCTCGCCCCCACCTCCACGGACCGCCGCATAGAAACCGTGGTCCGCTACGCCACGGGCTTCGTCTACGCCGTGTCCGTCACCGGGGTCACGGGGGAGCGGGAGCGCCTGCCCGAGGAGGTGCGGGACCTGGTGGGCCGCATCAGGGCCAAGACCCTCTTGCCCGTAGCCGTGGGCTTCGGGGTTTCCGGCAGGGCCACCGCGGCCCAGGCGGCGGTGGCGGACGGGGTGGTGGTGGGAAGCGCCCTGATCCGGGCCCTGGAAAGGGAGGAGCCCCTGAGCCCGCTTTTGGCCGAGATCCGGGAAGGGCTTTATCCGAAAGAGCCGGTCTGAGGCTTGCGGGCCAGAGCCTGCCCTGGTACCTTGGAGGGTACCCGGATCCGCAGCTAGCCTCCGCTGGTGCGCTGGCTCCTGGGGTTATGCCGTAAGGAGGCGGGCGTGTGGGCCATTGAAGTAGAAAACCTTTCCAAGGTGTTCCGCAAGACCACCTTCGGCCGCAGGCAGGAGGAGTGGGCCCTGAGGGGAGTTTCCTTCCGGGTGGGGGAGGGGGAGACCTACGCCCTCTTGGGGCCTAACGGCTCCGGCAAGTCCACCTTGATCCGCATCCTTTCCACCTTGCTTGTGCCCGATGCCGGGCGGGTGCGCATCCTGGGCTACTCCTTGCCCCAGGAGGAGCGGCGGGTGCGGGAGAGGATTGGCCGGGTGAGCGTGGACGCCGCCTTTTACAAGAAACTCTCCCCCCGGGAAAACCTCCTCTTCGCCGCCCAGCTTTACGGCATACTTCCCAAGGAGGCGGAAGGGCGGGCCATGGCCATCCTGGAGCGGCTCGGCTTGGAAACCCGGCGCTTTGACGACCCCCTGGAGGAGATGAGCCGGGGCATGCAGCAGAAGGTGGCCATCGCCCGCGCCCTCCTCATCCGTCCGCCCCTTTTGCTCCTAGACGAGCCCACCACGGGCCTAGACCCTCGAAGCCGCCGGGACGTGCAGGGGTTCTTGGAGGAACTCAGGCGGGAGGAGGGCACCACCCTCCTCCTCACCACCCACGACATGGCCGAGGCGGAGCGCCTGGCCCACCGGGTGGGCTTCCTGGTGCGGGGAAGGTTGGTGGCGGAGGGAACGGTGGAGGAGCTCAAAGCCCTGGCGGGTGCCGGCAGCCTGGAAGAGGCCTTCTTGCGCATGACGGGCGAGGGCCTCGAGGAGGACACCGATGCTTCGTAAGTACCTCTTGCCCATGTGGGCCTTCGTCTTCCGCGACTTTCACCTGACGCGGCGCTACTTCTCCTGGGTGGTGGTTTTCACCTTTTACGCCATCGTCAATGCCGCCACCATCGCCCTCATCGGGGTGGCCCAGGGGGATTTCCGCCTCACCCTCACCCTGGTCCTGGGGGCGCTCCTTTGGAGCTACCTCTCCGCCATGTACCAGGAGATCGCCAACTCCATCGCCTACGAGCGGTGGGAGGGCACCCTGGAGTACACCTTTATGGCCCCGGTGTCCCGCCTGGTCCACCTTCTGGGGGTGAGCCTCTTCGCTACCTTCTACAGCGTGGTGCGCACCGGGGTGATCCTGTTGGGCCTGGCCCTTTTCGTGGACCTGGACCTCACCGGGGCCAACCTTTGGGGGGTGTTGGTGGTGCTTTTGGTGGGGAGCCTCGCTTTCATGGGCCTGGGGCTCATGGCCGCCATCTTGCCCGTGATGAGCCCGGAAAACGGAGCCCAGGCCACCAACATCCTCCAGGGGGTCTTGCTCTTGGTTTCCGGCATCTACTACCCGGTTTCCGTCCTGCCCGCCTGGCTCCAGCCCTTGGCCTACATCTCCCCCGCCACCTATGCCCTCGAGGCCAGCCGCAAGCTCCTGGGCATCCAGCACCCGGACTCCGTCCCCGGCCACCTGGTGGGGGCCCCCCTGGGAGCGGTGCTCCCGGAACTGGGCACCCTCCTCCTCATGGGGGTCGCCTTCATCCCCTTGGGCCTTTGGGTGTTCGGCCTGGCGGAGCGCTGGGCCAAGCGCACCGGAAAGCTCAAGCGCACGGGCTAGGCCAGGGGTAGCTCTAAGGGCTCGGGCTCCTTCAACAAGGCCTCCGCGTCCGGGTAGCGGAGGATGCGGTAAAGGGGGTCCCGCTCCGCCGGCCTAAAGCCGGCGTCCACGATGTGGCGCACGATCTGGCGCACCGTGGCGTGGGTGCGGCCGTGCCCCCCGGCGGCCGAGACCACGTTTTCCTCCAGCATGGTGCTCCCGAAATCGTCCGCCCCGTAGTAGAGGGCGGCCTGGGCCACCTTGAACCCCAGGGTGGGCCAGGAGGCCTGGAAGTGGGTGAAGTTGTCCAGGGCGAGCCGGGCGATGCTTAGGGTCTTCAGGTACTCGTGGGCCGTGGCCCCCGGGGCCTTGCCCTTGAGGCGGGTGTGCTCCACCTGGAGGGTCCAAAGGGCGAAGGCGGCGAAGCCGTTTTCGTAGCGCTCCAGGGCCCTATCCTGCTGGGCGCGGAGGCCCAGGAGGTGGGCGGTGCGCTCCTTGGGGCCTTCCCCGAAGCCGATGACCATGCTGGCCAGGGTGTAAAGCCCCAAGGCCTGGGCGGCGTCCACGATGCGGTACCAGTCCGCCGTCTTGATGCGGGCGGGGGCCGCCTTTTGCCGCACCTCGTCCACCAGGATCTCCGCCCCCGCCCCCGGCATCCCATCCAGGCCCGCCGCTTTAAGCCTTTCCAGGATTTCCTCGGCCCTAAGGCCCGTGAGGCGCTCCAGGCCCAGGATCTCCTCGGGGCTAAAGGCGTCTATGCGCAGGTCGGGGAAACGCTCCTTGAGGTAGCGGAGGAGGTCCAGGTACCAGTCCAGGGGAAGCTCGGGGTTCACCCCCCCTTGCATGAGGATGCGCTTCCCCCCCACTTGGTAGAGCTCTTCCACCTTCCGCGCGATTTCCTCGTAGCTCAGGGTGTAGGCGTCCTTCTGCCGCTTGGTGCGGTAGAAGGCGCAGAAGGCGCAGGCCACGGTGCAGACGTTGGTGTAGTTGATGTTGCGGTCTATGAGGAAGGTGACCACCTGGGGGTCCGTCTTCTTGAGCCTAACCTCGTGGGCGGCGGCGGCGAGCTCGGGGAGGGGGAGGTCAAAGAGGGCAAGGACCTCCTTTTCGGAAAGTCTTTCCCCGGCCACGGCCTTCTCCAGGACGTCCATGCCCCCCATGCTACACCTTCCTTCCCTGCTTTAGTGGGGTCAACGCCACGGGTAAAATGGCCCCATGGAGCTCAAGCTCATCCCCATTGAGAAGCCGGAGAACCTCAACGTCATCCTGGGCCAGGCCCACTTCATCAAGACGGTGGAGGACCTGCACGAGGCTCTGGTGACCGCCGTGCCCGGCATCAAGTTCGGCCTCGCCTTCTCCGAGGCGAGCGGCAAGCGGCTCATCCGCCGCTCGGGCACGGACGAGGGACTGGTGGAGCTTGCGGTGAAGAACCTCCTCAACCTGGCGGCGGGGCACACCTTCCTCATCGTCCTGGGCGAGGGGTTTTACCCCATCAACGTCCTCCATGCGGTGAAGGCCTGCCCCGAGGTGGTGCGGATCTTCGCCGCCACCGCCAACCCCCTCAAGGTGGTGGTGGCGGAGGAAGGGGAGCGGCGGGCCATTCTGGGGGTCATGGACGGGTTCAAGCCCCTTGGGGTGGAGGACGAGGCGGAGGTGGCCTGGCGCAAGGACCTCCTCCGCCGCTTTGGCTACAAGCTATAATGCCCGGCATGGAAGGCACCTTGGCGCCCGATTTCGCCCTCCCCGACCAGGAGGGCCGCATCCACCGCCTTTCCGACTACCGCGGCCAGTGGGTGGTCCTCTACTTCTACCCCAAGGACGACACCCCGGGCTGCACCAAGGAGGCCTGCGGCTTCCGCGACCACATGGGAAGCCTGAAGGCTTTTGGCGCGGTGGTCCTGGGCGTTTCCGCCGACAGTGTGGAAAGCCACAAGCGCTTCGCCGAGAAGTACGGCCTCAACTTCCCCCTCCTCGCCGACCCCGAGCGGAAGGCCATCGCCCTCTACGGGGCCTGGGGGAAGAGGAACCTCTACGGCAAGGAGGTGGAAGGGGTCTTGCGCCAGACCTTCCTCATTGACCCCGAGGGGAGGATCGCCAAGGTGTGGCGCAAGGTTTCCCCCGAGGGGCACGCCCTCGAGGTGGCGGAGGCCCTTCAGGCCCTAAGGGGGGCGTGATGGAGCGCCCCTTGGAGAGCTACAAGAAGGAGGCGGCCCACGCCGCCGTGGCCTATGTGCAAGACGGCATGGTGGTGGGCCTGGGCACCGGCTCCACCGCCCGCTACGCCGTGTTGGAGCTCGCCCGCCGCCTGCGGGAAGGGGAGCTTAGGGGGGTGGTGGGGGTGCCCACCTCGAGGGCCACGGAGGAGCTCGCCCGCAAGGAGGGGATCCCCCTCATAGACCTCCCCCCGGAGGGGGTGGACCTGGCCATTGACGGGGCGGACGAGATCGCCCCGGGGCTTTTCCTCATCAAGGGCATGGGCGGGGCGCTCCTCCGGGAGAAGATCGTGGAGCGCACGGCCAAGGAGTTCATCGTCATCGCCGACCACACCAAGAAGGTGCCGGTGCTGGGCCGGGGACCGGTGCCGGTGGAGATCGTCCCCTTCGGCTTTCGGGCCACGCTCCGGGCCATCGCCGAGCTTGGGGGGGAGCCCGAGCTCCGCATGGACGGGGAGGAGGTCTACTTCACCGATGGCGGCCACCTCATCGCCGACGTCCGCTTTGGCCCCATCGGGGACCCTTTTGGCCTGCACCGGGCCCTTCTGGAAATCCCCGGGGTGGTGGAGACGGGGCTTTTCCTGGGCCTCGCCACCCGGGCCCTGGTGGCGGGGCCCTTGGGGATTGAAGAGCTTTTGCCCTAGGGGTAAACTCCCTTACGATGAAGGGCATGCCCTGGCCCTAGGGTGGGAGGTTTCCCCTCCTGCCCGGGGCGCATGCCCCGGTTTTTTTTGAGGAGGAGGAGGCATGGAAAAGGTCTTTTACATCACCACCCCCATCTACTACGTGAACGCCGAGCCCCATCTGGGCCACGCCTATACCACGGTGGTGGCGGACTTCCTGGCCCGCTGGCATCGCCTGGACGGCTACCAGACCTTTTTCCTCACCGGCACCGACGAGCACGGGGAGACGGTCTTCCGGGCGGCGGAGCGGGCGGGGGAGGACCCCAAGGCCTTCGTGGACCGGGTTTCCGAGCGCTTCCGAAGGGCTTGGGCGCTTCTCGGCATCGCCTACGACGACTTCATCCGCACCACGGAGGAGCGCCACAAGAAGGTGGTGCAGTACGTCCTGCAGAAGGTCTACGAGGCCGGGGACATCTACTACGGGGAGTACGAGGGGCTTTACTGCGTTTCCTGCGAGCGCTTTTACACGGAAAAGGAGCTTTCCGAGGGGCTTTGCCCCATCCACGGCCGCCCCGTGGAGCGGCGGAAGGAGGGGAACTACTTCTTCCGCATGGAGAAGTACCGGGAGTGGCTCCTTGGCTACCTAGAGGACCACCCCGACCTCATCCGCCCCGAGGGCTACCGGAACGAGGTCCTGGCCATGCTGGCCGAGCCCATCGGGGACCTTTCCATCTCCCGGCCCAAGGCCCGGGTCCCCTGGGGTATCCCTTTGCCTTGGGACGAGGACCACGTGACCTACGTGTGGTTTGACGCCCTCTTGAACTACGTGTCCGCCCTGGGCTACCCCGAGGGGGAGCGCTTCAAGACCTTTTGGCCCCACGCCTGGCATCTCATCGGCAAGGACATCCTGAAGCCCCACGCCGTCTTCTGGCCCACCATGCTCAAGGCGGCGGGCATCCCCATGTACCGCCACCTGAACGTGGGAGGGTTTTTGCTGGGGCCCGACGGGCGGAAGATGAGCAAGACCCTGGGGAACGTGGTGGACCCCTTCTCCCTGGCGGAGCGGTACGGGCGGGACGCGGTGCGCTACTACCTCCTGCGGGAAATCCCCTACGGCCAGGACACCCCGGTGAGCGAGGCGGCCCTCAGGACCCGGTACCAGGCGGACCTGGCGGACGACCTGGGCAACCTGGTGCAACGCACCCGGGCCATGCTCTTCCGCTTCGCCGAGGGGCGCATCCCAAAGCCCGTGGCGGGGGAGGAGCTTGCCCAAGGCACGGAGCTCGCCGGGAGGCTTCGGGGCCTGGTGCGGGAGCTCAAGTTCCACCTGGCCCTCGAGGAGGTCATGGCCTACGTGAAGGCCCTGAACCGCTACATCAACGAGAAGAGGCCCTGGGAGCTTTACAAGGAGGACAAGGAGGCGGCGCAGGCGGTGCTCTACCGGGTGGTGGAGGGCCTCCGCATCGCCTCCATCCTCCTCACCCCCGCCATGCCCGAGAAGATGGCGGAGCTCAGGCGGGCCTTGGGCCTGAAGGAGGCGGCGCGCCTGGAGGAGGCGGAAACGTGGGGCTTGGCGGAGCCCCTTCCCCTCCCCGAGGAAGCCCCGGTCCTCTTCCCCAAGGAGGCCAAGGCGTCCAAGGAAAGCGAGGAGAAGATGGAACAGATCGGTATAGAAGACTTCGCCAAGGTGGAACTCCGGGTGGCGGAGGTGGTGGCGGCGGAGAAGCACCCCAATGCCGACAAGCTCCTGGTCCTCCGGCTTTCCCTGGGGAAGGAGGAGCGCACGGTGGTGTCCGGCATCGCCCAGTGGTACCGGCCCGAGGAGCTTGTGGGCAAGAAGGTGGTGCTGGTGGCGAACCTCAAGCCCGCGAGGCTGAGGGGCGTGGAAAGCCAGGGCATGATCCTGGCGGCCCAGGAGGGGGAGAAGCTCGCCTTGGTGACGTTGGACGGGGACATCCCCCCGGGGACGGTGGTGCGGTAAAGGGCCGGGGAACCTCCCCGGCCCCCCTTGCGCCTTCCCTAGCGGTTTAGCTCCTCCAGGGCCCGCTTGAGGATGGCGTCGTTTTCCAGGTCCAAGACCGCCTGGCCCCGCTCCTCGGGAAGGGGCCGCTGCCGCTGGGGCTCGGCGTAGGTGAACTTCCCCTCGGCGTCCGCCTTCACCTTCACGGTCTTGCCGTTTAGGGTCAGGCTCACCTCCGCCCCCGGCGGGGCCCCTGCCCCCTGGAAGGAGAAGGGGGTGGGGAAGCGGGTGTCCTTGACCTCTATGTCGGGCTTCAGGCCCTCCTTGTTGATGGCCCGGCGCTTGGGCGTGAGCCACTCAAAGGTGACCAGGGTGAGCTCGCCGCCGTTGGCCAGGGTGTAGGGGGTCTGGCCCACGCCCTTGCCAAAGGTCTTCTCCCCGATGATCTTGGCCCGGCCGTAGTCCTGGAGGGCCCCGGCCACGATCTCGCTGGCCGAGGCGGAGTTGCCGTTCACCAGGACCACCATGGGGCCGTCCCAGAGGGGCCTTCCCGAGGCCTCGCACCAGACCCGGGTGAGGTTCTTGGTGCGGGTGTAGACGATGGGGCCTTCCTTCAAGAAGGCGCTGGCCACGGCGCAACCCTGGTCCAGGAGGCCCCCTCCGTTATCCCTAAGGTCAAAGATGAGCTTCTTTATGCCCTGGGCCTTAAGCTCGTCTATGGCCCGCTTCAGCTGGTCCTCCACCTTGAAGTTGGCGAAAGTTTCCAAGGCGATGTAGCCCACGTCCCCGATCCTGCCCGTGGAAACCGAGATGACCTCCACCTTTTCCCGGATGAGCTCAAAGACCAGGGGGGCGGGCACACCCTCCCGGCGCACCTTGATGGTGACCTTGGTGCCTTCCCGGCCCCGGATTCTGGCCACCACTTCCTGGAGGGGCAGGCCGGTCACATCCTCCCCGTCCACCTCGAGGATCACATCCCCCGCCCGCATCCCCGCCCGCTGGGCGGGAAGCCCCTTCATGACCCCTTCAATCTTGGCCCCGGTGCCGTCGGGGTTGGCGGGGCTTAGGGTGGCCCCGATGCCGAAGAACTCGCCCCTGAGGTCCTCCTGGCGGAGGCTTGCCCGCTGGGGCGGGGAGTAGCTGGTGAAGGGGTCCTTGAGGGCGGCCACCATGCCGCCGATGGCCCCCTCCAGGAGGGCGTTGAGCTTCTCCTTGGGCAGGGTTTCCAGGTAGTCCTGCTGGATCCTTTGGTAGACCTCCAGGAGGGCCTGGCCGCTGGGGTTTTGCAGGAGGCTTTCCGCCTGGGGCCTGGGAAGCTGGGCGTAGACCAGGGCAAGGAGCACCCCGATCCCGGCGATGAACCACGCGCGTCGTTTCATCTTCTCCCTCACCTAGCCTCCACTATAGCGCCCTTCCATGAGAAGCAACCGTGGCCCGCCTTGCGTATAGTGGGGGCATGATCGCCTTCCACGGGGTGGGCCTGGAGTACCCCCGCACGGGGACCAAGGCGCTTTACAACGTGAGCCTCGAGGTGAAGAAGGGGGAGTTCGTCTACGTGGTGGGGCACTCGGGGGCGGGGAAGTCCACGCTCCTTTCCCTCATCCTAAGGCGGCTTCTTCCCACCCAGGGGGCGGTCTACTTCGCCGGGCAGAACCTAAAAAACCTCCGGGGCGACCAGGTGGCCCTCCACCGCCGCCGCATCGGCATGGTCTTCCAGGACCACCGCCTCCTAAGGGACCTCACCGTGGAGGAGAACCTAGCCTTCGTGCTGGAGGTGCAAGGCGTGCCCCGGAAGGAGTGGCCGGAGCGCATGGCCACCGCCCTTCGCCGGGTGGGCCTCGCCCACAAAAGGCGGGCTTTCCCCGAGGAGCTTTCCGTGGGGGAGGCCCAGCGGGTGGCCATCGCCCGGGCCCTCCTCCTGGACCCTCCCGTGATCCTGGCGGACGAGCCCACGGGCAACCTGGACCTGGACAATGCCCTCCAGGTCCTGGAGATCCTCAAGGCCGCCCACAGCCGCGGGGCCACGGTGCTGGTGGCCACCCATAGCCGCGAGCTCCTGGAGGCCTACCCCGCCCGGGTGGTGGTCCTCAAGGCGGGGCAGGTGGTGCGGGACGAGCGTCCTGGGGAAGGTGGTAGCATAAGGGTAAGGGAAAGCCCTGACCGGGGCGGAAAGGAGGGTGCATGAACGTCTACAAGCTCATCGGCCGCAACCTGGAGATCACCGAGGCCATCCGGGACTACGTGGAGAAGAAGCTTGCCCGCTTGGACCGCTACCAAAACGGGGAGCTCATGGCCAAGGTGGTCCTCTCCCTGGCGGGGAGCCCCCACGTGGAGCGGAAGGCTAAGGCCGAGGTGCAGGTGGACCTCCCCGGGGGGCTGGTGCGGGTGGAGGAGGAGGACACCGACCTCTACGCCGCCATTGACCGGATGGTGGACCGCCTGGAAACCCAGCTCAAGCGCTTTAAGGAGCGGCGCTTCATCGGCAAGCGCCACTCCTACCAAGGCCCCCCGCCCCCCGAGGTGCGGGACCTGGAGGCCCTGCGCAAGCCCGAGGAGGAGGAAGGCCCTAAGATCGTGCGGGTGAAGCGCTTTGAGATGAAGCCCATGAGCCCGGAGGAGGCCGCCTTCCAGATGGAGGCCTTGGGGCACGACTTCTTCGTCTTCCGCAACGCCGACACCGAGGAGATCAACGTCATCTACCGCCGCAAGGACGGCAACTACGGGCTCATTGCGCCCGCCTAGTAGTAGGCGGCGGGGTCCACGAAGCGGGTCTCCTCCCCCACCCGCACCGCCACGCGGAACTCCAGCTCCTCGGGGCGGATGAGGAGCCCGCCGCCCGTGTACCCGAGAAGCTGGCCCCGGCTCACCTTCTCTCCCTCCTGCACCAGGGGTTCTTGCAGGTTGGTGTAGACGGTGGAGAGGGTTTCCGTGTGCACCAGCATCACCGTGTAGCCCAGGTTGGGCAGGTACAGGATGCCCGCCACGTACCCCTCGGCGGCGGCCTGCACCGGGCTTCCGGGGGCGGGGCCTTGGATCACCTGGAAAGGGCCCTCCTGGCCGTAGGGTACCAGGACCCGCCCCCCGGGCACGGGAAAGGCCAGGCGCCCCACCTGGGCGGGGAGGGGTGGGGGCGGCACCACCACCTGGGGGCGCAAGGCGGCCTGGCGGCGGGCGGCCTCCGCCCTTCGCGCCTCTTCCTGGCGCCTGCGCTCCTCCTCCTGCCGCCTGAGCTCCAAAAGGCGCTGCCTTTCCGCCAGGACCCGGGCCTGGAGGGCGGCGAGCTCCGCCTGGAGCTGCTGCCGTTCCTGGAGGGTGTCCCGCAGGAGGGCCCGCTTGCCCTCTTCCTCCCGTTGCAAAGCGGCCAAGGTGATCAAAAGCCCCTGCCTTTCCCGCTCCAGAGCCGCCTGGGTTTCCGCCAAGGAAGCCTCCTTCTGGGAAAGGTCGGCGAGGAGGAGGCGAAGCCGCTCCCGCTCTTCCCGTAGGGCCTTCAGGGTGCCCTGGAAGGCGCGCACCAAGGCGGTGTCCTGGGCGGAGAGGTAGCCCACCCAGCGCGCCCGCACCGCCAAATCGGTGAAGGACTGGGCCCTGAGGAGGGGCAGGTAGCGCCCGGCCCGTTCCCGGTAGAGGCTTTGCATGAGGGCTTGGAGCCGGGCCTTGAGGCTTTCCAGGTCCCGCTCCAGCTTGGCGATGCGCCCTTCGGTTTCCCGCACCGCCTCCTTGAGCTTTCCGATCTCTTGCCGGAGCTGGGCGCGCTCGCCTTCCAGGCGGGCGATCTCCTTTTCCAACCGGGCCTTTTCCCCCAAAAGGCCCTGCACCCGGGCGGAAAGGCGGGCGAGCTCCCGGTTTAAGGCCTGGATGCGCCGCGCGGTTTCCTGATCCAGGCTCCTGGCCCGGGCCGCCTGGGCCTCGAGGCGGCGCACCGCCTCCTCCTGGGCCTTGAGGTCCTGGGCCAAGCCCAGGAGGGAGAGGCTTAGGAGGAGAAGGAGCCAAAGCCGCACCCTAGACCTCCTTCAGGTAAGCCCGGCTGGCCATGAAGGCCCCCCCGGCCCCCAAGACCCCCGCCAGGGCCAGGACCAGAAGCCCCGTGCGCAGGAGGTCTTCCGGCCCCAGCACTGGCAAAAAGGGGAGAAGCCCCTGTACCGCCTGGGCCAAGGCCCGGTAGAGCAGCCCTCCCAAGGCCACGGCCAAGGCCCCCGCCCCCAGGGTGAGGAAAAGCCCCTCCACCACGAAGGGCCCCTGGATGAAGCGCCGGGTGGCCCCCACCAGGAGCATGATGGAAAGGGCCTCCTTGCGGCTTTCCATGGAAAGACGGATGGAGCCCATGACGCTAAAGAAGGTGTTGAGGAGGAGAAGCCCCACCAGGATCCCCATGGCCAGCCGGCTTCCCCCAAGCACCTGCACCAGGCGCTCCGTGAGCTCCCCACCGTACTCCACCCCTTCTATCCCGGGAAGGCCCCGCAGGCGCGCCGCCACCTGGCGCACCGCCTCGGGGTCCTTAAGCCTGAGGCGCAGGGTGTCGGGCAGGGGGTTTTCCACCAAGTCCTTGGCCTCCGCCAGGTAGGGATAGTCCAGGACCAGCTCTGCCAAGGCCTCCTCCTTGGTGACGAGCCGGGCCTCTGCCACCTCGGGCCAGGATTGGATCTCGCCCAAGACGGCTTCCACGTTGGCCCCTGGCCGCAGGAAGGCCGCCACCTCCAGCTCCTTTTCCAGGGTCTGGACCACCCGTTCCAGGTTCCAAAGGAGGAGGCCCAGGAAGTACAGGAGGGCGAAGGAAACCAAGGCGGTGAAAAAGGTGGCGAGGCTGGCCGTGGGGTGGCGCAGGATCTGCTTTAGGCCCTGGCGGATGGCGTACACGCCCTACATCTTACGCAGGGCTTGGGGCATGCGGATGAGACGAGCTTTAGCGCAGGCGCTGCCTCAGGTGGGCCAAGAGGGTGTCCGCGTCGTCACCCTTCGCCAGATCCGTTCCACCGGACCCTCGGGGTTGAGAAGGATGGTGTCCCGGCTGTGGAAGCCCAGGAGGCTTCGCACCCCGTAGGCCCGGGCCAGCCGGCTTTGGGGGTCGGGGATCATGCCCCAGGACCGCGTGGCTTCCCCTGAAGTCCACGGGGCGGCCATAGCTGTCCTGGGCTTCCGGGAGGGGCGCCAGGGCCCCGGGGCCAGGGCCTTTACCCGGAGGAAACCCAAGAAAAGGAGAAGGCCCAAGGTGCGCGTGCCCCTAGCGTGGGGGAGGCCTCGAGGAGGGAAGGTGGGCTAGGCTATAGGGAAAAGGAGCTTTCCCCTTTTCCTTTGGCTTTAAGGCTGCTAGGCTTGGGCTATGAAACCCTTCCTTTGGGGTTTGGCCCTGGGGGGGCTTCTGGGTGCGGGGGTGGCCTTTTTGGCCCGGCCCCAGGCGGTGCCGACGCAGCTTACCCTTCCCGCCCCGCCGCAAGAGGGGACTTGCGAGCCCCAGGTCTACCTCTTCCTGAACGGGCAGTTTTTCCGCATGCTTCCCGTGCCCGGTGGAGAGCCCCAGGAGCTTTTCCCGGTGGAGCCCGTGCCCAACCCCTTCGGCGGCTCCTAGGCGGGGGAGAGGTAGCGCCGTAAGCCCACCGCCAAAAGGGCGAGGAGCCCGCCCAGGAGGGCGAAAAGGCCCGTGGCCTCGGCCTTTTCCACTTCCAGGCGCACCCCTCGGGCGAGCCTTTGGTAGAGGGCGGAAAGCTCCCGTTCCGAGCGGATCAGGTGGTGCTCCCCGCCCGTCAACTCGGCGATGGCCCAAAGGAGCTCCTCGTCCACCTCGTAGGCCCCGGGGAAGAAGCCGAAGCCCATGACCGGGTCCTCGGGCCCCGGGGTCCAGCCGGGCACGCCCACGCCCACGGCGTGGACCCTCACCCCCATCTTGGCCGCCTCGCCCGCCGCCTCCAGGGGGTCTACGCCCGTGCGGTTCCGCCCGTCGGTGAGGAGGAGGATCTCTCCCTTTCCCCCTGCCTGGCGGATCTGGGCCAGGGCCTCCATGATCCCCTCCCCGATGGCGGTGGAGCGGCCAAACTCCAGGCTGTTTAAGCTTTCCAGGAGGCGCTTTCGGTCCGTGGTGGGGGGGTGGATGGTCTGGGCGTAGCCGCTAAAGGCCACAAGGCCGATGCGAAGCCCCTTGGGAGCTTCGTTGAGGAAGGTGCGGGCCGCTTCCTTGGCGGCCTCGAGGCGGTTCGGCTTCAGGTCCGTGGCCATCATGCTCCGGCTCACGTCCACCGCCAGGACCACCACGTTTTCGCTAGCCTGCCCCGGCAGGGGCAGGAGGGGGCGGCTTGCCGCCAGGGCCAGGAGGAAAAGCCCTAGGGCGAACAGGGCCGTGGGGAGCCAAGGCAAAGGCCCCCGGGCCTCCTTGGCCGCCTCCTGGAGTAGGGCCGCCAGGGGGTGGGGGAGGGCGGCCTTGGGCCGCGCCTTCCAAAGGCCCAAAAGGAGGAAGGCGAGGAGAAGGAGGAGGCTTAGGGCCTCGGGGGCCAAGAGGCTCACGGCCACCTCCCTTCCCGGGCCAGGCCCGCATAGGCTCCGAGGCTAAGGAGCAAGAACCCCCCTACCACCAGGGCCTGGGTGAGCTCCTTGGGGCTCGCTTTCCAAACGTAGTGGGGCTTAAGGGCCTGGTAGAGGGGGCGGAAGTCCTCCTGGAGTACCCCGCCCCCCGTGGCCTGGGCCAGGCGGAGGAGGGTGCCGGGGTCCGTGGGCACGAAGTAAAGCCCCTCCCCGATGCGGCTCACCGCCCCCCGGGGGTCGCCCAGGGGGCGGACAAAGACGGGAAGCCGGGCCTGGGCCAGCTCGGCCGCCGCCTCCAAGGGGTCTTTCCCGGCGTTGGCCGCCCCGTCGGAGAGGAGGAGGATGGCGGCGGGGGGCCTTGCCTCCGGGAGGTCCCGCTCAGGGCCCTCGGGTCGGAGGATGCGCCTTGCCTGTTGGAGCCCTTGGCCCAAGGGGCTCACGCCCCCCGGTTTCAGGCCAGCGAGGGCTTCCAAGAGCGCCTTGCGGTCGGTGGAGGGGGCCAGGACCAAAACCGCCTGGGGACCGAAGCTCACGAGCCCCACCTTCACCGAGGGGTCCAGGCCCTTCAGGAAGGCTCGCACCAAGGCCTTGGCCTTCTCCAGGCGGCTTGGGGCCTCGTCGTCCGCGGCCATGGAGTGGCTGGTGTCCAGCACCACCACGGCCTGGGTGAGGTTTTCCCGCCAGGGCACGGGGGCCTCGGGCCGGCCCGCCGCCAGGAGGAGCAGAAGGGGGGCGAGGAGGTAGGGGAGGGGAAGGGACTTGGGCCTTGGGGCGAAGGCGGGGTCCAGGGCCTGGAGGAGCCGCCTCCTTCCCGCCTCCCCTAAGAGGTAGGCCACGAGGGCGGCCACCCCCAGGAGGAAGGCCCCTAGGAGGAGGGCTTCCGGGCTCTTGAAGGCCATTTTCGCCTCCTTTCCACAAAGCCCAGGAGGAGGGGAAGAAGGTCCATCTCCGTGGAGGCCAGGAGGAGCTCCGCCCCCGCCTTCCCGATCTCCCGCATGCGGGCAAGCCGGTGGGCCTCGGCCCGTCTCCGGTAGGCCTCCCGCACCCGCGGGTCCAGGGCGTTCACCTCCACGCTCAGGCCCGTTTCCGGGTCGCGGAAGGCCAGGACCCCGGCCTCGGGCAGGGCCCGCTCCCAAGGGTCCTCCACCAGGACCGCCACCAGGTCGTGCCGGGCGGCGAGGCGGGCCAGGGCCTCGGCGAAGGGGTCTAGGAAGTCGCTGAAGACGAAGACCAGGCTCCTCCGCCGCGCCACCCTTCCCAGGAGGTCCAGCCCCTCGGCCAGGGGCCTGGGAGGCCCAGGCTTCTCTGCCTCGCGGGCCAGGAGGAGGGCCTGGGCCTTCCCGCCCCTGGGGGGCACGAGGCCAGAGGGGAGGACCGCCCCCACCCGGTTCCCGTGCCTTAGGGCGATGTAGGCCACGCTCAGGGCGAGCTCCAGGGCCAGGGTGTACTTCTCCCGCCTCCTGGAGCCAAAGCGCATGGAGGGGCTTCCGTCCAGGAGAAGCCAGAGGGTGAGCTCCCGCTCCTCCCGAAAGCGGCGCACGTGGAGCTCCCCGGTGCGGGCGGTGGCGGGCCAGTCTATGCGCTCCGCCTCGTCCCCCGGGCTATAGGGGGAGATTTCCGCCAGCTCCAGGCTCCTGCCGTAGAACACCCCCCGGTAGTCCCCGAAGAGGAGCCCGTCCAGGGGACGCACCACCTTAAGCTCCAGGCGGGCCAAGAGGGCTTCGGGCGTCTCCATAAGGGTCGTGGAGGGGCACGAAGGGGGCGGGGAAGCGGGCTAGGATGGCGCTTAGCACCGCCTCCGCCGTGATGCCTTCCGCCAGGGCCTGGTAGGAGAGGACCAGGCGGTGGCGGAGGGCGTCCAGGTAAAGGTCCCGCACGTCCTCGGGCAGGGCGTGGGCCCGGCCCCGCACCAGGGCCAGGGCCTTGGCCCCCTGCACCAGGGCCAAGGAGGCCCGGGGGCTGGCCCCGAAGGCCACGTAGGGCTTGAGCTCGTTGAGGCCCGCCCCCTCCAGGTCCCGGGTGGCCTGGACCAGGGCCACGGCGTGCTCCGCCACCTTGGGGTGGACGTAGACCCGGTCCGCCAGGCGGGAAAGGGCTAAAAGCTCCTCCAGGGAGAGGACCTCCTCCACCCGGATCTCCTCCCCCGTGGTCATGCGGCGCACGATCTCCAGCTCCTCGTGGAAGGCGGGGTAGTCCACCACCACCTTGAGGAGGAAGCGGTCCAGCTGGGCCTCGGGCAGGGGGTAGGTGCCCTCGCTTTCAATGGGGTTCTGGGTGGCGAGGACCAGGAAGGGCTTGGGCAGGGGGTAGGTTTCCTTGCCCAGGGTCACCTGGCGTTCCTGCATGGCCTCGAGGAGGGCCGACTGCACCTTGGCCGGGGCCCGGTTGATCTCGTCCGCCAGGAGGAGGTGGGCGAAGATGGGCCCAAGCTCGGTGCGGAACTCCCCTTCCTTGGGGTTGTACACCCGGGTGCCGAGGAGGTCCGCGGGCACCAGGTCGGGGGTGAACTGGATGCGCCGGAAGCTTCCCCCCACCGCCTCCGCCAGGGTCTTCACCGCCAGGGTCTTGGCAAGGCCGGGCACCCCCTCAATGAGGAGGTGGCCCCGGGCCAACAGGGCCACCAGCATCCTCTCCAGGAGGTGGTCCTGGCCCACGATGACCCGCTTGACCTCCTTAAGAAGCCGCCTGAGCTTCTCGCCGGCCTCCAAAAAGGGCTCCTCTTCCCAGGCCATGCCGCCCCCTTCCGCTTTGCCGGCAAGTATAGCCCGAGCCCCTTTTGGCCATCCCCGCCTAGGGCACATTTGGCCGGAAGAGGGCCTTGCCCCGGGCGGAAAGGGCCTCCTTCCAGCGCGCCAAGGGGAAGACGCCCCCCACCAGGCTTTCCAGGCCCGCCAGTTCCGGCAAAAGCGCCACCGCCTGGGCGAACTCCTCCCGGGTGTAGGTGTAGCTTCCGAGAAGCCCCACCTCCTTGAACCAAAAGGGGGAAAGGTCCACCCACGCTAGCCCCGGGGCGCCCAGCAGAAGGACCCTTCCCCCCTCCTCCGCCAGGGCGAGGGCCTCCCGGAAGCCCTGCCCGCTTCCCGAGGCTTCTATCACCCCTTGGTACCCGCCCCGGTGTCCCTCAAAGAGGAGGTAGCGGTAGCCCTTGGCCCGCGCGGCCAGGGCCTCCTTGGCGCTCCCATAGACCGCGTCCGCCCCGAAGGCCCGGGCCCGCTCCGCCTGGTGGGGGTACTTGGCCACGGCGAGGAGCCTTCCCCCGTAGCCCAAGACCCGAAGGAGCCTCACCGCCAAAAGGCCCAGGGTCCCCATGCCGAGGACCAGAAGCTCCTCAGGCCAGGGCCTGAGCTTCTTGAGGCCCCTAAGGACCACGGCCAAGGGCTCGGCCAGCACCGCCCGCTCCTCGGGGACCCCGTCGGGGATGGGGTAAAGCCGCTCGGGCCGGGCCAGGACCCACTCCCCCCAGCCTCCCGGGAGGTCCCGGTGGTAGCCCAGCATCCCCGGGGCCAGGGCCCCTTCCGCCACGTTCTGGCAAAGCCCTTCTTCCCCTTTTTGGCACTGGGGGCAGGGGGGAAGCCCCCGGTCGGCGCAGGCCAAAAGGGGGTTCACCGCCACCAGGCTCCCTTCCACCTCCCCCAGGATCTCGTGGCCGAGGACAGCGGGGAAGGAAAAGAAAGGGCTTATGGAGGGGGGGCTTTTGCCGTAGAGGAGGGCGAGGTCCGAGCCGCAGACCCCGCTTAGCCGGACCCGCACCCGCGCGAAGCCTTCCCGCTCGGGCAGGGGCACCTCGGCGAGGGTGAGGGGAAGGAGCCCCTTGGGAAACCGCTTCCCCAGGGCCCGGGCCGCCAGGAAGCGGGGAAGGGAGGGGGTGTAGAGAAGGGCCTTCATGACATGGGCACGGTGCGGATGAGCTTGCCCTCAATGCGCTCCAGGATCTCGTCCAGGCTCCGCCCTGTGATGGTGAGGCCGTGGTTCTTGAGCCCCACCACCGCCCGGGCGGGGTCGGGGGCCTGGCGCACCTTCTCCGCCACCGCCTGGGCGAGTTCGTACGTGCCGCAGGGGTAGTTGAAGGGGGTGGCGGGCACCCCCTCCATCCAGGCGTGGACGTGGAGGATGGCCCCCACCTGGGGGTGCTCCCGGTAGATCATCCAGTGCTCAATGGCGTCCACGCTCACCCGCCTGGGCTCCACGTGGGGGGGAACGGAGAGGAGGATGGCGTTACGCTTGGGGTCGTAGTCCTTCACCATGAGGATGTCCCGGCCGATCTCCTTCAGGTTCGCCTTGTCCACCCCGCTTGCCGACATCCAGAAGCGCCTTTCGTCCTTGCGCACCGAGAGGTTGCCGTAGGAAAGCCCCCCGATGCCGTAAAGCCGCTTCACGTGGCGGAGGTCCTCGGGGGGCAGGATCTCCTCAATGGGGAAGGGGGCAGGGAGGAGGTCCCACTCCTTGAGCTTCTTTCCCGCCCGGTACATGCTTTCCGTGAGCGCATCCCCCTGCCAAAGCTCCGGTTCCAGGTCCGGCTCAAAGATGTTGTTGATCACGAGGCGGCTACAGGCGATGGGCCGGAGGCGCTCTGCTACCCGTTCAAGGAAGCCTGCCCCTTCAGGTTCCCGGTAGTGGCCGAGCTCCAGGGTGAGGAACTCCACCCCCTTTCCCGGCACGTAAGCTAAGAGGACGTTGGAAAGGGCCCGCACCAGGTAGGGGTAGAGCTCCTTCAGGGGGTCTTCGGGGTAGTCGGGGAGTTCCAGGACCGAGGCCACGAAGGTGGCCTGGGCCTTGCGGCGGTAGGGCTTGGGGTTTTCCGGGGTGATGGCGTTTAAGACCAGGTTGGGGGCCTCCGCCTCCGGGTTGTGGCGGAAACCCTGGGCCTCCAAGGCTTGGCCAACCCCGTGCAAAAAGGCCTGCAACCTGGGTGTGGGCTCGCCGTGGATGAGGTACTCCCACATACCGCCTCCTTGTCTTGCCCCTAAGCCTACCCCATACTGGGCCCATGGCGGAAGCCTTGTGGGGTGAGGCAGCGCTCTTCCCGGGGCTTAGGGTGGGGCACTTCACCGACCGGGAGGCCCGCACCGGGTGCACCGTGGTCCTGGTGGAGGAGGGGGCGGTGGCGGCGGCGGACGTGCGGGGGGCGGCCCCCGGCACCCGGGAGACCGACCTCCTCCTCCCCGAGAACACCGTGGAGCGGGTGCAGGCGGTCCTCCTCACCGGGGGAAGCGCCTTTGGCCTGGGGGCGGCGGATGGGGTCATGGACTACCTGCGGGAAAGGGGAAAGGGCTTCCCCACCCCGGCGGGGGTGGTGCCCATCGTGCCCGCCGCCGTACTCTACGACCTGGGGCGGGGGGAGGTCTTCAGGCCCCCGGGGAGGGAGGCGGGGTATAGAGCAGCCCTCGCCGCCTCAGGGGCGGTGGCGGAAGGGAGCGTGGGGGCGGGCACGGGGGCGGTGGCGGGCGGGGTCAAAGGGGGCTTTGGCCTTGCCGGTTACCGCCTGGAAGAGGGCTATCGGGTGGCGGCCTTGGCGGCGGTGAACAGCCTGGGCCGCCCCTTTGACCCGGCCACGGGAAAGCTTTACGCCGAGCCCTTCCTGGCCGAGGCGGAACGGGCGCTCCTTCCGGACCTTTCCCGCTACCGGGGTTTTCCCGAGGACTACCGCTTTCCCCTGCTTCTTGGCCAAAACACCACCCTAGGGGTGGTGGCCACGGACGCTCCCCTCACCAAGGCGGAGGCCAAGCGGCTTGCCATCATGGCCCAGGATGGGCTTGCCCGGGCCCTCCGCCCCGCCCACACCCCTTTGGACGGGGACCTGGTCTTCGCCCTGGCCTTGGGGGAGGGCAGGGGGGTGGGCCCCATGGCCCTTTTCCGCCTGGGGGCCTACGCCGCCGACGCTTTGGCCCGGGCCATCGCCCGGGCGGTGCTCCTGGCGGAGGGGATGCCGGGCGTGCCCCCTTACCGGGAGGTTGTGGACTAGCGCCCTGGGAAGGGGGCGAGGACCGCTTCCACTTGGAAGACCTCGCTCCCCCGACGCACGGTGAGGCGCACCCTTTCCCCCACCTCCCGCTTGCGCACCTCCCGCAGGAGGTCCTCAAAGGAGTTCACCGGGGTGCCGTCCACCTCGAGGATCACGTCGGGCACCCCGCCGGACTCCAGCCCCTTAAGCCCTGCCCGGTGGGCGGCCCCGCCCGGGACCACCTCCCCCACCAGCACCCCGCCCGGGGGAAGCCCGAGCTGCTGGGCGAGCTCGGGGGTCAAGGCCCTGGGGCCCCGGAGGCCCAGGTAGGGCCAGTAGCTCTTTCCACCCGCCTCCAGGGTGGCCAGGGCCTCCCTCCGGCCGAAGAGGGGGGTGAAGAAGCTCCGGAAGCCCTCCTCCGTCTGGCCGATGGCCACCGCCACCCCCAGGACCTTCCCATTTGCGTCCAGGACCGGCCCCCCCGAGTCCCCGGGGGCGAGGGGGAGGGAGGTTTCCACGAGGCTCGAGGGGAGGAAGGGGGAAGGGCTCACCTCGAGGCGGGTCACCCGCCCGTACCGGGGGGCGATGAACTGACCCCGGCCGTTGCCGATGTGGACCACGGCCTCCCCCACCCGGGGCCGCCTTTCCGTTTCCAGGGGAAGGGTTTTGGCAGGGGTTTCCTCCGTGGCCAGCACCGCCAGGTCCAAGGGCTCGGCGAAGCCCAAAAGCCGCGCCGCCGCCCGCCTTCCGCTGGCCAGGACCAAGGTGTAGGGCCCCCCTTCCGCCACCACGTGGTAGGCGGTGAGGACGAGGCCCGGGGCGTAGAAGAAGCCTGTGCCCCGGCTTCCCTCGGGGCCTTCTATGCGCAGGGCGGCGGGGTGGGCCTCCCGGTAGACGGCCTGGAGGGCCTCGGCGGGCGCCTGGATGGGCTCGGCCCAGGCCCTAGGCGGCTTAAGGAGGCCAAGGGAAAGGTTGAGGAGGGCGAGGAGGAGGGGCAGTAAAAGGAGCAAGCCCCAGGCTTTCCGCATGGGCTCATTTTCCCTTATCCCTGGGGCGAAAAAGGTGCTTGGGCCCACCCTAGTGCCAAAGGAGGAGGAGCCCCAAAAGGAGGAACCCCACCCCCGGCCACGGATAGGGCCGGCGGACCAGGGCGTGGGCCAGGACCACCCCGAGGAGGGCGAGGAGGGGGTGCGGGGAAAGCTGGGCCCCAAGGGCCAGGTGAAGGAGGCCCAAGAGGGCGTTCAGGTCGTAAAGGCCCAGGGCGAAGCGGGCCGCCCTGGCCACCTCCTTGCGGAAGAGGAGCCAAAGGCCAAGGCCGAAGGCGAGCCCCACCAGGCTCCACCCCAAAAGGCGGTGGAGGCTTGACGCTCCAAGAAGGGCGGTGGGAAGCCCCATCCACGTGTATCCAAGGGCGGCGAGGAGGACCAGGAGGAGGCCAAAGCCCATCTGCGTCCAGCCGATGACCCGGGCGGGCATGGGGGAGAGAAGGAGGGAAACCCCTCCGTAGACGGCGAGGGCGAAAAGACCCAGGAAGACGGCCATGGGGAGGAGGCCCACCTTGCCCAGGGAAAAGGCCAGGCCCGCAACGAGGAAGAGGGCGAGGAAGGCGGGGTAGCGCTTGGGAACGAGGCCTCGAGCCCGGAGCACCTGGGTGCGGGCGTAGTAAAGGGCGGCCACGTCCCGTAGGGCCAGGGCCAGGAAGCTTCCCCAGGCCACCTGGGCCCCAAGGCCCCCCGCCAGCGCCCCCGCCGGGGCCAAGGCGGCCATAAAGAGGGCGGCGGCCACCTCGGGGAAAAGGTCCCGCGACCTCCCCCGGGCGTCGGCCCAGGCCACGAAGGCCCCCAGGGGCAAGGCGAGGAGGAGGGGTAGGAGGAAGGGGCCTTGGGCGGTGAGGGCGGTGAGGAGGAGGCCCAAAAGGGTCAGGAGGAGGTAGGCGCCCCCCACCTTTACGGCCAGGTCCGTGCGGGGGTAGCGCTTGCCCCTCCGCAGGTCCTGGTAGGCGAGCTTTAAGGGGTGCCGCGCCAGAAAGCCGAAAAGGCCCAGGAGGAAAAGCCCCAGGGTGTGGGGCCCAGGGGAGAGGAGGAGGCCCAGGAGCACCGGCTCCAACGTGAAGCCCCAGCCCCCGTGCTCCGTGGGCAGGGCCACCTGCTTTAGGGGAACGCTCATGCTACGCATCCTCGCCTCCAGGGTAGGGGAAGGGGGGCGGGGCAAAGGTCCCTTACCCCCATAGCACCTCCAGCATCAACAGGGCGAAAAGAAGCCCGGCCAAGGCGGAAACCCCGGCGAAGAAGCCCCAGATCCCAGCACCCCAGGCGAACCCCCAGGAGAGGGCCATGCCCCCAAGCCCAAGGTTGGCAAGGCCCACCTGGAGGAGGGCGAGCCCAGGCCGCCGGAAGACCACCCCCCGGAACCGGGGCAGGGCATGGTAGGCCACGCCGTAGATCATGAGCCCCACAAAGCCCAAAAGCTGCATGTGGGCGTGAGCGGGCCGCCAGGTGTAGGGCAGGAAGCCGAGCCCCAAGAAGAGCCCTACCCAGGTGGCGGCCACAAACCAAAGAAGGGCACTCGTGAGGGCCAGGCGGCTAGCTAGGATCATGGCCTGGGGGTGACGATGCCGAGCACCAAAAACTGCCCCTGGCCAGCCCGCGCTCCATGGGGCTCGCCCGGGGCTGCGGCAAGAAGGACCCCGGGGGTGGCGTGCACCTCCTTTTCTCCAGCCCACAGGATGCCCTCGCCCTCCAGACAGAGGAGGTGGACCCGGGGCTCCCCCACCCCCTTCACTTCCTGACCCGACGTCAGGCTGAAGAGGACGAGCCGCACTTCAGGATGGTCAGCCAGGAGTTCCACACCCCGCACCGCTCCATAACGCGCCTTATCCAAGAGGTTCACCGCTGGCCCTCCTCCACGAAATCGGCCAGGGCTTGCAGGACCTCTTTAGGGTCCCGCCCGGCTTGCTTGGCCGCTTCCTCCAAGGGCTCAGCCCCGCCGCAGCAAGTGTCCAAACCGAGCCCGCTCAAAAGCCGTACCGCTTCCGGGTAACGTTGCAAGATCTCGTTGACTGGGGTGGTTAGTGTGATCCCTTCCATGCCCTTAGCCTGGAGGGCTGAGGGTAGGTGGGGCCATGACCTGGGTCAAACCTTTTCCGGAAGGAGGTCTTTGAGGGTGAGGCCCCCTAGGGCTTTCCGGATTTCCAGGTTCATGCGCACCAGGTTGGGTTTGAGGTAGCAGACCCCCCGCCGTTCCTCGGTGGGGCAGCGTTTTAGGGTGGCGCAGAGGTCCAGGGCCACGGGGCCGGAGAGGGTCTCCATGACCTTGAGGAGGCTGATCTCTTCAGGAGCACCTTTGAGCCACACTCCTCCTGCGCGTCCCATCCGGCTTTCCACCAGCCCCGCCTTGGCCAGCTTGGAAAGCACCTTGGCCATAAAGGCAGGGGGGGCTTTGAGTTTTTGGGCGATCTCCACCGCGGAGAGGCCTGGTTCCTCCGCCAAAAGGAGGAGGGCGTGCAGGGCATAGGACTCTTCCCGCCGAAGAAGGCTACGCACGGGCATGCCCGTATGGTACGCCGCACTAGCTTAACCCTGGTGAGAGGGCGTTCCCTTAAGGGGTCCAAAGTAAGTGTGGGTCCTAGAATGTGGCGCTTTTCTGGGACTTTTGCCCTTGACCTAAGTCATGGAAAGCCGGCCTCTCAAGTCCGAGTTTAGAGGTCGGAGGTGAAAGGAGGGTTTAGGATATGGAGATCGGTTGGATAGAGACCACCATCGGGGCCCTCTTCGCTACGGCGATCCTCACCCTTTGGCTGTCCCGGGGTTCGGGATGGCTGGAGCCCCGTTTCTGGCGGAATGCGGCCTGGGTTAGCTCCTTAATCATGACGGGGATCCTCGTTTACCTGACGATTGATTCCCTAAACCAGATCCGGGAAGGCTCAGCTAGAGTCCCCGCTTACACGGTGATAAACAAGGCAATCGGGCTTAAGCGGGACTACGAAAAGCACCGGGACATCCCAGTGATCGGTGACGAGGTGGGGTTTTTTGGAAGGACGTGGAGCGAGGAGGAGGCCTACGCCCTGGTGAACAAGGGCAAGCTGACCCTGCAGAGCCGCAACTGCATGGACTGCCATACCCTTCTCGGTAATGGGGCCTACTTCGCTCCGGACCTGACCCGAGCTTGGCTTGATCCCAAATGGGAGAACATGGTGATGTCCATGACCGGTAAGGCTACCAAGGAGGAGGCCATGGCCGAGTGGCTGCAGCATCCGGACCGCTACCCCACCTTTGCTCGGCGGATGCCTAACCTCCATCTCAGTGAAGAGGAGGCGCGCGCTTTGGTGGCCTTCCTGAAGTGGATGTCGGCGATAGACACCAATGGTTTCCCTGACCGTTTCGCAGGGGTGCAGTAAGGGAGGAGAAGTATGACAGAGGTTATGCCCAAGGGTAAGCTTTACGAGTCGCAAAAGCTGGCCCTCTTGTACTTCTGGGTAGCCCTGGCCCTTTTCGGAGCCCAGATCCTTTTTGGCCTTTTGGCTGCGTGGCAGTATTTAGACCCCGGTTTCCTCTACGGGAAGCTCAACTTCATGACCAACCGGATGCTCCACATCAACGCCATGATTGTCTGGCTCCTTCTAGGCTTCATGGGTGGGGTCTATTGGTTCTTGCCCCTGGAGCTGGGCCGGGAAGTGGTAGGCATCCGGCTGGCACGCTTTGCCTTCTTTACCCTCGTGGCCGCGGTGGGCGTGGTGGTCCTGGTCTACCTCCTGGTGCAGTACGGGCCGGGCAATGCCTTTACCCTGTGGTTCATCACCGAGGGGCGGGAATACATAGAAGCCCCGCGCTGGGCCGATCTTGGCATCGTGGCGGTGATGGCCATCTTCCTCTACAACGTGGTAGCCACGGCGCTGAAAGCGAAGCGGATCACGGGTGTAGTGGCGGTCCTGATGTTTGACCTAGTGGCCTTGGCGGGGCTTTACACAGCCGGCATGCACTATACCCCAAACATTTCCATGGACCAGTACTTCTGGTGGTGGGTGGTGCACCTTTGGGTGGAGGCTACCTGGGAGGTTTTGGTGGGCTCCATCATGGCCATGGCCCTGATGCATCTCTTGGGGACGCCCCGGCGCATTGTGGAAACCTGGCTCTATCTGGAGGTGGCCCTTGTCTTCGGCACCGGTATCCTCGGCCTCGGCCACCACTACTTCTGGATCGGCACGCCCGAGTACTGGCTGGGCCTAGGGGGCTTCTTCAGCGCCCTCGAGCCCATACCTTTGGTGGCTATGGTGGTCCACGCTGTTTACGATGCCGGGATGCACCGCATGCAAACGGTAAACCAGCCCGCCCTCTTCTGGGCGATCGCTCAAGCCTTTGGAAACTTTATCGGGGCTGGGGTCTGGGGTTTCATGCAGACACTCCCCCAGATCAATCTCTACTCCCATGGCACCCAGCTGGCCCCGGCCCACGGCCACCTGGCCTTCTTCGGGGCCTATGTGACAGCCATCTTGACCGTGATCTACATGGCTCTCCACCAGGTGCGCCGAGCCGACTGGCCTCGTTTTGACTCCAAGCTTTGGAAGTGGGCTTTTGTGCTAATGGTGGTGAGCATCTTTGGCATGTCCGCAGCCATGACCGTGGCGGGTTTCACCCAGACCATGGTGGAACGGGCTATTGGCGGAAGCACTTGGCAAGCCTACATTGAAGCCCAGACCCATCCCTGGTTCCAAAACGGCATGATTTGGCGCTTTGTCTTCGGGGTTTTCTTCTTGGTGAGCTACCTGGTCCTCCTTTGGGACCTCGCCACCATTGGAAAGGGACGGGCTGCTCAGGCCAAGGGGGTGGGGGCCCATGACTAGCGAGGCGGTGCGGAACCTCATGCTTTCCGGGATGCTCATGGTGTCGGCTGCGGGGTTCTACGCCATGTTCTACGCCCTGGGGCGGATGCTGGGAAGGCCTTCGCTGGTGGCCTTTTCCTACATTTTTGCTGTGTTGCAAGCCATGGGCGCTTTGGGCATGATTGTCCCGCCCCATCTGGATCCCTTCTGGAAGTATCTAATCGCCTTCAGCTCCTTGGTCTACCTGTTCGTGCCCCAAGGGATGTGGTGGGTGGTAACCACCTTCCACGAACGGGAGTACACCCATTAAGCTTCGGCACAAGGGCTCCCCGGATTAATCCGGGGAGCCCTTGTCGTGCCAAGGGTTTGTTTAAGGCCCTGTGTACGAGAGGCGTGCCGCTGCTGTAGCACCTTTTCGGTGGTTCCCTAAAGGGAAAGCAGCTCTAGCACCTCCCGCACCTGGACAAAAAGTTCAGCCTGACCATTGGGTTTTGACTTGGGTTACACCAAGGGATTGCCCTGTCTCAGGGCTGTGGCTTGGGACATCTGTCACAAGGACACCTGTCCTAGGGGGTAGGTGCTAAAACGTGGATGGAGAGGTCCGAGTTAGGACCTGCCGGAGGTGAGCGATGAAAGGCGCAAGGTTCCTACTGATGGCGGCGGTGGCCCTGGGGGTGGGTCGTGTAAGGATTTATGTGTAAGGGTCCGTGTTTAATAGGGGGGCACACCTTAGCACGAGGAGGTGCCCCGTGGACC
>NZ_JAKTNS010000090.1:0-1073 GCF_022760915.1 Thermus thalpophilus
GAGAAGATGCTTCAGGAGCGGTATGCCCCCCGTACACAGACTCTTACACATAACTCTTGACACGACCCTGGCTGGGCTAATTGGGCACGCCTTTTCACAGATCAGCGCTTCTACCATGCGCTTTGGGTATCGTTTGCATTTACCCTTATAGCGTGGTTTGTACAAACGCCCGTATCCGTAGCTTTGGGGATTTACTTTGCCCAAAGGGGATTTTTTCGGGAGATTGTCTCTACCTTTTCCTTTCTCCCGCTTCTCTTCTCTAGCACCGCTGTGGGGATTATTTGGCTTTACATATTAGACCCTAACTTGGGAGTGTTCTACTATTTCTCCTTTATGCGTGGCTTGAACCCTCTAGGAGAAAACGTGGCCCTAATAACCCTAGCTTTAGTCACATCTTGGCAGTATGTACCGTTTCACACGCTTCTCTATCAGGCAGCTTATCAGGGCATCCCACAAGAGCTGTACGAAGCAGCGGCGCTAGATGGAGCAGAGGGTTGGAACGTTTTCTGGTACATCACTTTGCCCCTTCTTCGGCCAACTCTTATAACCTCCTCATTGATCGTAGTGGTGGGATCGTTGACCTACTTTGACTTAATTTGGGTCATGACTCAAGGGGGACCAGGTTATGCTACTACCAACTTACCTGTGTACCTTTATCGGTTGGCTTTTCAGAGCCAAGAAGTAGGCTACGGAGCCACGGTAGGGGCCTTTTTGGCCCTAGCGGCACTTTTTATTTCCTGGGTTTTGGTGGGACCTACTGGTTTCGCGTCGCGGAGGAGTCTATGAAGGGGCTTTTGGAACGAGTTATTCAGGGATTGGCACCGTTCTTGGCGTTGGTGTGGAGCTTTGTTTCAGCCTTTCCCATTTACTTTATGGTGGTTACGAGTCTTAAGACCCAAGCGGAATACCTAAAGCCGCCCCCCTGGGGTTTGCCCAAGCATTGTACCTGGGACAACTATCAGGCGGTCCTTGGGGCTGGGTTTAGTCGATATTTCTTGAATAGTGTTGTGGTTGCGGTCTATGTACACGTCAAAACCTCCATAGGGCATAACCCCAAGGGACTTCCGCGCCTT
>NZ_JAKTNS010000091.1:0-1059 GCF_022760915.1 Thermus thalpophilus
TTTTCTCGGATCTCGGGTTATCTACCCAAAGGAAAAGGGAATTTTTGCAGTTTGCAGAAAAAGAAGGGGGACTTTAGCCGTCAGCTACGCTAAGGGGACTTTCTCAGCTTGCTAATACAGCCCCTTCGGGGCTGGCGGGGGTTGCACCCCCACGCCCCCGCCTGTATACCCTGATAGCCACCAGGCTTGTGGACACCCTTCCGCCACGTGCTGGACAGCGAAAACCCCGATTTTTGGGGGGCTCTTTAGCCATCCACACTCAACCCTGTCCCCGCATCCGCTTGAGCCAGTTGGAGGCCGTGGTGGGGCTCACCCCCGCTTCCCTGGCTAGGGCCCGGGCGGTGATGGCCTCGTCCCGGCTCTGCAGGCGCTTCAGGGCCTCCGTGAGCTTCTCCTCCGCCTCCTGCCTGCGCCGGGATCCACGCTTCCGCCCCCCGAGGGAGGCCCCCGTCTGCACCGCCTCCTGGAGCTCCTCCCCCTGGAGGGGCGGGATCAGGGCCCGGGCCTGAGGAGAGAGGCGGCTCCGGTCCGGCCGCCCCGTGGAGGAGACCGCGTACACCCGTCCGCCCTGGTAGCGGTCGTAGGTCCACTTCGCCACGCTCTTGGCCGTGTGGTGGACCTCCCGGGGGCTCAGGAGCCCCTTGGGGTGGTCCCGGAAGAGGGCCTGGTTCAGGGCGTGGGCCCTCTGCTCCACCCAGGCCCGGAAGGCCTCCCGGCCCCCGGGGACGCCCCGGAAGAGGGCCACGTGGGCGTAGGCCTCCGCCCGCAGGCGGTCAAACAGGGCGCAGTTCCGCCCGTAGGAGGCGAGGCCCGGGCTCAGCCGCCTCCGGGTCCCGGGGGGAAGGAGCCCCTGGAGCTCCCGGTGGAGGTCCCGCAGGCTCCACCGCTTCCCCCCGCCCCAGGTCCACTCCGGGGGGTGGAGAAAGGGGTTCCGGGAGAGGAGCCCCGTGTAGCCCGGGTCCGCCCCGTAGTAGGCCTCCAGCAGGGCCTCCACCTCCGCGAGAAGGGCCAGGGCCCCCTTCAGGCTCTCCTCCCGCCCGGGCGGGGGCTTGAGGGGGA
>NZ_JAKTNS010000092.1:0-1029 GCF_022760915.1 Thermus thalpophilus
GGGCTTGCCTTGCAAAGGTCAGGAGGACGGGTGTATATCTCTCTCCTGATGGGCAAGCGAGGCTTCCTTCGCAGGGAGGCAAGCCCCAAGGAGGTCTTGGAACACTGCCTGCGCCTGGCCCGGGAGGTGGCCCCTCCCACCCCCAAAGGCAAGCGGGGCCGCCCCTGGCGCTACAGCCACGCCCTTTACCTGGCCCTCCTTCTCTTCCGCGCCTTCTTCCACCTCACCTACCGCGAGACGGAGGCCTCACTCCAGGACCTGATGGAAGGCCCCTTCCCTTCCCACCAGTCCCTGGCCCGCTACGCCCTCAAGCACCTGGACCCCAAACTCCTTGAGGCCCTCCTGGAGAGGCTTTCCCGGGAACTGGAGGCCCATCTCGCCCCGGAGTCCTCGCCGGAAGGCGAAGCGGCTTCGGACGAGGCGCCGGCACACCTGGCGGCGCTTTCCCCCCCTCTACCTCATGGACACCACGGGGCTGGCCTACCGGAGCAAGGACCGGCTTCTCCGCTTTCGTCGGGGGAAGGAGGTGCGGCGGGTGCGGGGGCACGCGCGGCTTCTGGCCCTGATGCGGTGGGATAGGGAGAGGCGGCTCTTATGGCCCTGGGGTGGAGTGGTGGGGGAGGGCTACGCCCCGGACCCCCGGCTTGGGGGGGAGGTGCTGAGGCGGTTTCCTCCTTCCCGGGGGTGGCTTTTGGCGGACGCGGGGTTTGACGGGAAGGAGGTGTGGGGGGTTTTGGGGGAGGCGGGGGTGCGGCCGGTGATCCGGCTTCGGGGCGGGGGCGAGGCCAGGGAGGAGGCGCGGGTGCGGGCGCGGGAGGGGTGGGACCCCGAGGTGTACCGGTTTCGCGGGGTGGTGGAGGGGGTGTTTGGGGGGATGAAGACGCGGCTGGGTGGGGGGTACCTTTGGGAGCGGAAGCCTTGGACGGCCATGGCGCGGGCGCTTTTGGAGCTCATCGCCTACGGCCTTAGGGTTCTTCTCTCCCTTCTCCCGCCCCCTCCGGGGTACAAGGCAATTTACTAGGCAAGCCC
>NZ_JAKTNS010000093.1:0-1005 GCF_022760915.1 Thermus thalpophilus
TTTTCTCGGATCTCGGGTTATCTACCCAAAGGAAAAGGGAATTTTTGCAGTTTGCGGAAAAAGAAGGAAGACTTTAGCCGTTAGCTACGCTACGGGGACTATCTCAGCTTGCTTATACGGCCCCTTCGGGGCCGGCGGGGGGCGCACCCCCCGCACCCCCGCCTGTATACTCTGATAGCCACCAGCTTGTGTGCACTTTTGGGGGTTTGCGCCGTCCTGGACGCTACTGCCGCATCCTCTTCAGCCACTTGGCGGCGGTGTTCCGGTGCACCCCCGCCTCCCGGGCCAAGGCCGTGGCCGTGATCCTCTCCCCCCGGGCCTGGAGGCGCTTGAGGGCCTCCACCAGCCTCTCCTCCGCCTCCTTCCTCCGCCGGGATCCGCGCCGCTTTCCGCCCTCCCGCACCGCCTCCTGGAGCCCCTGGCCCTGCAGGGGCGGGATGAGGGCCCGGGCCTGGGGGGAAAGCCGGCTGCGGTCCGGCCTCCCCGTGGAGGAGACCGCGTACGCCCGTCCGCCCTGGTAGCGGTCGTAGGTCCACTTCGCCACGCTCTTGGCCGTGTGGTGGACCTCCCGGGGGCTCAGGAGCCCCTTGGGGTGGTCCCGGAAGAGGGCCTGGTTCAGGGCGTGGGCCCTCTGCTCCACCCAGGCCCGGAAGGCCTCCCGGCCCCCGGGATGCCCCCGGAAGAGGGCCACCTGGGCGTAGGCCTCCGCCCGGAGGCGGTCAAACAGGGTCCTGTTCCGCCCGTAGGAGGCCAGCCCCGGATCCAGCCGCTTGCGCCTCCCGGAAGGGAGGAGCCCCCGGAGCTCCCGGTGCAGGTCCCGCAGGCTCCACCGCTTCCCCCCGCCCCAGGTCCACTCCGACGGGTGGAGGAAGGGGTTCCGGGAGAGGAGGCCGTTGTAGCTGGGGTCCGCCCCGTAGTAGGCCTCCAGCAACGCCTCCACCTCCGCCAGGAGGGCCAGGGCCCCCTTCAGGCTCTCCTCCCGCCCGGGCGGGGGCTTGAGGGGGA
>NZ_JAKTNS010000094.1:0-933 GCF_022760915.1 Thermus thalpophilus
ACGTGGGCGCAGGTCCATCCTAAAGGGGTGGTCCCACGTTTTGACGTGTACTGAGGGTTGCGGTTACCACCGCTTTGATCTCGGTCTTTCTAAGCCTTCTAGTAGCTTACGCGGTAAATCGAGGAAAATCTAAGGTATATCGGTGGAGCCTTTATCTTTTCCTAATTGGATTCGCCGTTCCTGCACAAGCTACAGTTATTGCTCTATATACCCTGGTTAGGGTAAGTGGTCTTTACGACAGTCTCTGGGCGATTATCCTGCCTCTTGCCGGATTTGCTATGCCGATCACGGTTTTAGTGTTCACTAACTTTGTCAGGGAAATCCCGAGCACACTCTTTGAGGCGATGGAGTTGGAGGGGGCAGGCCATGGGATTGTTCTAAGGCATCTTGTTTTGCCTCTTTCCCTTCGCGCCATTGTTTCCATGGGACTGTTCAACTTCATCGGTGCATGGAATGCTTTGCTTTTTCCCCTTATTCTCACCCAAAGTCCAGAAGTGCGCGTCCTTCCGATGGCCGTGTGGGTTTTCACCGGGCAATTCGGCATCAATGTACCTGCGGTAATGGCGGCTGTAACCCTCTCGGCCTTGCCTCTTATCATAGCCTACATCTTTGCTAGGAGGGAGATCCTGAATGCCTTCCGGGGAGGACTGGTCTGAATGCCATAGATCCAACTTCTGCATGTGAGGAGATAATATCGCTCCACCCTCAGGAGCCGAACCACCGTTTCGTGGTGTGGGGAAAGGTTGACCACCGAGGGCTTTCCCCCAAGGACGGCCGAGCACACCCAGAGGAAGTACTGGAACACTCACCGCAGCGTGGTGAGGGGGGTGCGGAATGTGGGTCAAGGGATGTATAGCAGTCAAGTCTATCCCGTACTTCTATGTACACGTCAAAACCTCCATAGGGCATAACCCCAAGGGACTTCCGCGCCTT
>NZ_JAKTNS010000095.1:0-907 GCF_022760915.1 Thermus thalpophilus
AGAGGCTGTCGTAAAAGGGTGGTATTCTTGAGGGATGAGCTCTAGACGATCTTACCCCAGCGACCTCAGCGATGCGGAGTGGGCCCTCCTGGAGCCCCTCATCCCAGCCCCCAAGCCCGGCGGCCGCCCCGCCAAGGTGCCGAGGAGAGAAATCGTTAACGCCATCCTTTACGTCCTGGAAAACGGCATCAAGTGGCGGGCTATGCCCCATGACTTGCCCCACTGGTCCACCGTCTACCACTACTTCCGCAAGTGGCAGAAGGAAGGCATTTGGGAGAAGGCCGTCCAGGCCCTGGCCCGCCAGGACCGGGAGCGAGAAGGGAGGCAAGCTTCGCCCAGCGCTCTGGTGATGGATAGCCAGTCCGTCAAGACCACGGAAAAAGGGGGCCCCGAGGGAACGACGGGGCGAAAAAGGTCAAGGGGAGAAAGCGCCAAATCTTGACGGACACGGGGGGTCGCTTGCTGAAGGCCTTCGTGCACCCGGCCAACGAGCACGATAAGCGGGGTGGGGAGGCCTTGCTCCTGGGGATGGACCTCTCCCTTTGGCCAAGGGTGCGGAAGCTCTTTGTGGACTGGGGGTACAGGGGCCTCAAGGGGCTCGCTTCTTCCCTGGGGCTGGAGCTTGAGGTGGTGGCCCGTCCCTACGCGGGGGTGCGTGGGGTCTGGGTGCGGGAGGGGGAGGAGGCGCCGGAGCTTCCGCGGGAGAGGGGGTTCAAGCCCTTGCCCAAGCGGTGGGTGGTGGAGCGGACCTTCGCCTGGCTTGGGCGGAATCGGCGGCTTGCCAAGGACTACGAAGCTAACCCTCGGGTGAGCGAGGCCTGGGTGTATCTGGGCATGCTACGCTTGTTGGTGAAGCGGCTGGCTAGGGCCGCGTAGCTGGCCGTGGAGGACTTTTACGACAGCCTCT
>NZ_JAKTNS010000096.1:0-897 GCF_022760915.1 Thermus thalpophilus
GAGGAAGAACGAAGAGCTTAACGCCCAAACGTTCACAGACCTCCTCAAAATCGGACATAAACTCGCTGCCCCCATCCACCTGCACCGCACGAATAGGAAAAGGCGCTCGCACCATCAGGCGGGCAAGAAAGCTGGCCGCCAGGTTGGCCGTGGCTCGGGTGTGGACTTCCGCAAGGGAGAAACGGGTGAAGAGGTCGACGGCCGAGAAGTGCTGGATCGTCTCCCCAGGGCCCAGGGTCACGGTGAGGGTATCCACCTGGATAAGGTCGCCAGGGTGACCCACCTCGTATCCCTTGGGCTTCCTTTGCGCATAGGGCCTCCTGGGTCTTCGCCCCCCCTTCCCCCGCCGGGCCTGGGCCAGAAAGGCAGCTACGCTTTCCACGCGGCCGTGTGCTTCCAGGTAGGCCAGGATCCGCCCCACGGTGCGCTCACTCACCGCAAAGCCCTCCTTCCTTAGGGTCAGCCAAATCGGCCAGCGGCCCCAGGTGGGGTTCTCCTTCCTTAGGGCTTCCACCCGGATCAGCAGATCGGAAGACCAGTAAATCCTCCGCCGCAAGCGCTGAGGACGTCTTGACCGAGGCTTAAGACCGGCAAGGCCCTCTTCCTTGAGGCGTTTCCGCCAGCGGTAATAGGTGGCCCGGCTGATCCCCAAAAGCTCCTGGATCTCGGGCCAGCCCACCCGGTATTTCCTGAGCGCCTCCACCTGTTTGAGCTTCCGTAAGCGGTCCTGAACCGTGGGATCGCCGGCCCCGGCCTCTTGGAGTTCCCGGGCCTTCCGCGCTCCCCGCAAAACCTCTTTGCCAACCGTGGTAAGCTGCATCCGTGGGGACCCCCTCTCTTCTGGAGTGGTCCCCACATTTTTACTCGTCCAGTCTCACATGTGTCTGTCCGGGTTCA
>NZ_JAKTNS010000097.1:0-879 GCF_022760915.1 Thermus thalpophilus
ACCGGGCCCACCTGGAAGGCCCCGCCCACCTCTCCCGCCTCCCGGGGCGGAAGGTCCTCCGCCTGGAGGCCCTGGGCCTCTTCGCCCGGCTGCGCCGCTTCTGGTGCCCCAAGAAGGAGGTCTTCCCCCCGGGGCTCTTCTGGGTGCGCCTCCACCTGCGCACGGACGGGGAGGGGTTCGCCACCTCCCTCCACCTGGCCGCGTGCCGCCCCCTGGGGGAGGCCCCCGTGGGGACCCTTCCGGGGGAGCCTTTGGGCTTCACCCTCCTGGGGGAGTGGCTTGGGGCCCTGGAGGGGGTGGGGCGGGTGCGCGTGCGGCTTCCCGGGGAGGTCCCCTTCGTGGTGCGCTTCCTGGCCCGGAGGCCCCACCTCCTTCCCGCCCCCGGGGGGCTGGTGCTGGCCCTGGGGGTGGTGGAGCGGGGGAGGCTTTTGGGGGAGGCGGTCCTGCGCCTGCCTCTTCCTCCCTCGGAGCTCCCCGGGGCCCCCTCTCCCGGCCTCTAAGGGCCCTAGAAGGCCGCCCCCTCGAGGGGCCAAGGGGGGAAAAGCCCCCCACCCCTCCCCCGGCCTTCCAGGGGCCCTCTAGGCGGCCGGAGGGCCAAACAGAAAACCCCGGCTGAAGGTCAGCCGGGGGTGGGGGATAAGGGTGTCCCCCTGTAAGGGTGGGCTTCTCGCCCGTGGGCCCGCAGGCCCTCTGTCCTGACCGCCTCCCGCAGGAGGCTTCGCACCACGCTTCCCAGCGCCGCAGCGCCAGGTAGCTCCTGGCCCTTTCGCCGGCCAGCGCCCGGTTTTAGGCCTCGGGACGGCCCCTCCTGTACGGCCGGAGGAACGCCGTGGCTGGCCCGTTTGGCCGGCCTTCGCCGCCACGGTTAGGCCCGTGGCC
>NZ_JAKTNS010000098.1:0-750 GCF_022760915.1 Thermus thalpophilus
GTCAGCGAAGCTACCTTGAGGAGGCGGCCCTGGTGGCGGTTCTGGGGGCGGTGAGCCAGGGGGTTCGCACCTGGCCCGCCTACGCCTTGAGCTTTGGGGAAGCCTTTCCTTGGGGTTCTTGGGAACCTGGCCCTGGGAGCTTGCCCTAGAATGGGGGTTATGTGCAAAGACCCCGGCCGGATGAACAGCCGAGGCCTCTCCTCCCCAGGAGGCCTCCATCCTAACCCGGCCGGGGGAAGGAGGCAAGCGTGGAAACTCCAATCCGGCCGGGAAGCCTTCATCACGAGGAAGCCCGTAAAACCCTTGCCAGCATTCTGAACCTCCTCCAGAAGGACCGCGCCCTGGGGGAGAGGGCCCTCTCCCTCTTCGCGGCCTTCTACGGCCTCCCCCTGGAGGCCCTTCGCGCCCACCTCCTGGCCCCTCCCCCCCGCTCGGAGCGGGCCCGGGAGGCCTTCCAGCGGCCCTACCTCGCCCACTTCGCCCAGACCCTCCCCCGCTACCCCTACGCCACGGACGATCCCCAGGCGGGGGTGCGCGTCTACAAGCGGGAGAACGCCCTCAAGAGGGTCCACGTCCAGGTGGGCCACTACCCCCACGCCGTCTTGCGGCTCGTGGTGGACGTGGACCTTCCCTGGCCCCAGGCGGAGGAGAGGCTTCGTGCCCTCCCCCCCTCCCTGGTCCTGGTCAACCCGCGATCGGGCCACTTCCACGCCTGGTACGAGCTGGACCCCATCCCCCTCAAGCCCCCGC
>NZ_JAKTNS010000099.1:0-727 GCF_022760915.1 Thermus thalpophilus
CCCATCATCCGCATCCACAACCTGCACAAGTGGTTTGGCTCCCTGCACGTGCTGAGGGGCATCCACCTGGAGGTGGCCCCTGGGGAGAAGCTGGTCATCATCGGCCCTTCGGGCTCGGGGAAGAGCACGCTCATCCGGTGCATCAACCGCCTGGAGGACTTCCAGGAGGGGGAGGTGGTGGTGGACGGGCGCAACGTGAAGGAGGAGCGCGCCTTGAGGGAGGTGCGGCGGGAGGTGGGGATGGTCTTCCAGCAGTTCAACTTCTTTCCCCACATGACGGTTTTGGAGAACATCACCTTGGCTCCCATGCGGGTGCGGGGCTGGTCCCGGGAGCGGGCGGAGGGGAAGGCGTTGGAGCTCTTGGAGCGGGTGGGGATTTTGGACCAGGCGCGGAAGTACCCGGGGGAGCTTTCGGGGGGTCAGCAGCAGCGGGTGGCCATTGCCCGGGCGTTGGCGATGGAGCCGAAGGTGATGCTTTTTGACGAGCCCACGAGCGCCTTGGACCCGGAGATGGTGGGGGAGGTGTTGGACGTGATGCGGGACTTGGCGCGGGGTGGGATGACGATGCTGGTGGTGACGCACGAGATGGGGTTTGCGCGGGAGGTGGCGGACCGGGTGATCTTCATGGACCGGGGACAGGTGGTGGAGGAGGGGAGGCCGGAGGAGATCTTCACCCGGCCCAGGGAGGAAAGGACCCGGGCCTTCCTGGAGCGGGTGCTGCACCATT
>NZ_JAKTNS010000009.1:0-72106 GCF_022760915.1 Thermus thalpophilus
GGTCCACGGGGCACCTCCTCGTGCTAAGGTGTGCCCCCCTATTAAACACGGACCCTTACACATAAATCCTTACACGACCACCGTGCCCTTGGGATACCTGGTGCGGCCTTGGCAGATCGTGATGTGGATTAGGAAGCTGGCGAGGTGAACCATGGTCCATGATCCTGCGCAACTGGAACGGGAAAAGCCGGACCGCCTCCGCGTCCTTTGGCTTTCCACCCTGGCCTTCACCCTGATGTTTGCCGTTTGGCTCATGTTCGGGGTGCTGGGCGTGCCCATCCGCAAGGAGTTTGGGCTCACGGACGTGCAGCTTTCCTGGCTTTCGGCGGTGGCCATCCTGAACGGCTCCTTGTGGCGGCTCCTGGCGGGCATCTTTGCCGACCGCTACGGGGGAAGGCTGGTCTTCACCCTGATGCTCTTCTTCACCGCCATCCCCGCCTACCTGGTGTCCCGCGCCGGAAGCTACGAGGAGCTCCTCCTTTACGCCTTCTTGGTGGGCTTCGCCGGGAACAGCTTCAGCGTGGGGATCGCCTGGAACTCCGCCTGGTTTCCCAAGGAGCAACAGGGCTTCGCCCTGGGGGTCTTCGGGGCGGGGAACGTGGGGGCCAGCGTCACTAAGTTCATCGGCCCCGCCCTCATTGCCAGCATCCCGCCCGCTGGGTACCTGGGGGGGCTCATCCCCGGGGGTTGGCGCTTCATCCCCTTCCTCTACAGCATCCTTCTGGTCCTCATGGGCCTGGTCCTGTGGTTCGGCACCCCCCGACAAGACAAGCGGCCGGGGCAGGGGCGGCCCCTATTGGCGATGCTCAGGCCCCTCAGGTACGTGCGGGTCTGGCGCTTCAGCCTTTACTACGTGGTGGTCTTCGGCGCCTACGTGGCCTTGTCCTCCTGGCTGCCCAAGTACTACGTGGACGTCTTCGGCCTGCCCCTGCACGAAGCCGCGCTCCTCACCGCCCTTTTCATCTTCCCGGCGAGCCTCCTCCGCCCCGTGGGCGGTTATTTCTCTGACCGCCTTGGGGCTCGGCGGGTCATGTACTGGACCTTCGGCATCATCCTCCTGGCCTCGGGAGTGCTCATGATGCCCGAAGGGCACATCGTTCTTTACACCAAGGAGGGGACCAAGGAGGTTATGCGGTTCACCATGAATGTCTGGCTCTTCACCCTTCTGGTCTTCCTCATCGGGGTGGGGATGGGCATCGGCAAGGCGGCGGTGTACAAGCACATCCCCACCTACTTCCCCCAGGACGTGGGCGCGGTGGGGGGGTTAGTGGGGATGCTCGGGGCGTTGGGAGGCTTCTTCCTGCCGCCCCTTTTCGCCTACACCCAGGCTTGGACGGGACTCCCCCAGACGACCTTTTTCGTGCTCTTCCTCCTCACCGCCCTCGCCTTCCTCTGGATGCACCTCACGGTGATCAAGCTTCTCCAGGAAGAGGCCAAGCACCTGCGGCACGAGTTTGAGCTGAAAGGAGACCGGCCATGACCAAGACCCTCAAGGGCACCTGGCTGAAAGAGTGGAACCCAGAAGACCCCAAGCGCTGGGACCCCGCCTTGGCCTGGCGCACCCTTTGGATCACCACCTTCAACCTCACCCTCTCCTTCATCACCTGGTACGTGGTGAGCGCCCTGGTGGTGCGCCTGCCCAAGTCCGGCTTCCCCCTGGACACGACCCAGCTTTTCTGGCTCACCGCCATGCCAGGGCTGGCGGGGGGGACGTTGCGCATCGTTTGGACCTTCCTGCCCCCTATTTTGGGCACCCGGCACCTGGTCACCTTCTCCACCTTGCTCCTCCTGATCCCCCTTTTGGGCTGGGGCTTTGCCGTGCAAAACCCCCACACGCCGTATGGGGTTCTCCTTTTCCTCGCCTTCTTGGCGGGGATTGGCGGGGGGAACTTCTCCGGCTTCATGCCCTCCACCAGCTACTTCTTCCCCAAACGCCTGCAGGGAACGGCCTTGGGCTTGCAGGCGGGAATCGGTAACTTCGGGGTTTCCGTGGTCCAGTTCGTAACCCCTTGGATCATCGGTTTCGGCCTCTTCGGTTCCCTGCTGGGGGGCCCCCAGACCTTTACCCCTAAGCCTGGGGTCAGCCAGCCCATTTGGCTGCAAAACGCCACGTTTATCTGGATCCCCTTTGTTCTGGTGGGAGCCTGGCTCGCCTGGACCTTCTTGCGGAGCGTCCCGGTGCGGGCCAACTTCCGCGAGCAGTTTGACATCTTCCGCGACAAGCACACCTGGATCATGACCAGCCTCTACATCATGACCTTCGGCTCCTTCTCGGGCTTTTCCGCCATCTTCCCCTTGCTCATCCGGGAGGTCTACGGGAAGTTTGATGGCGCCCCCGATCCCCTGCGCTATGCCTTCCTTGGGCCCCTGGTGGGTTCCTTGGCCCGGGTGTTGGCTGGGCCCGTGAGCGACCGCTATGGCGGAGCCGTGGTGACCCAGGTTTCCGCCCTGGGCATCTTCCTATCCGCCCTCTTGGTCACCCTCTTCACCCGGCCGACTTCCTTGGAGCAGTTCCCCCTCTTTGTGCTGGCCATGCTCCTGGTCTTCTTCTTTAGCGGGGTGGGGAACGCCAGCACCTTCAAGCAGATGCCCATGATCTTCCCCCCGAGGCAGGCGGGGGGGGTGATCGGCTGGACGGCGGCCATCGCCGCTTATGGGCCCTTTATCTTCTCCACCCTGGCCGCTTACACCCAGAAGGCCACGGGGGGCTTTACCGCCTTCTTCTACGGCCTCATGGTCTTCTACGCCCTAAACCTCTTCCTAAACTGGTACTACTACGCCCGCAAGGGGGCGGAGAAGCCCTGCTGAGCCAAAGCCTACCCGGTGGGCCCCCGCCAAAGGCGGGGGCCTTGACCTGGGTCATGGCGAAGGAGGAGCCGGTTTCGGGAAACTGGGGGCGCTATGGAGCTGGACGTGCGGAGCATACCCCCAAGGGAGCGGCACCCCCGGATCTTTGGCGTCTTTGACGGCCTGGCACCGGGGGAGAGTTTCGTTTTGGTCAACGACCACGATCCTAAGCCCCTTTACTACCAGTTCCAGGCGGAGTGGCCCGGGGCCTTCGCCTGGGAGTACCTCGAGGCCGGCCCCGAGGTGTGGCGGGTGCGGATCACCCGGCGGTAGGAGGCGGTATGGTCCGGCCGGAGATGAAGGTGGCGGAGGTGCTGAAGCGCTGGCCCGAGCTCCTAGAAGTCTTTTTGGAGGCGAGCCCCGCTTTCCACAAGCTCAAAAACCCCCTTCTGCGCCGGACCATGCCTAACCTCGTCACCGTGGCCCAGGCGGCGAGGATCGGGGGGCTTGCCCCGGAGGAGCTGGTGGCTAGGCTCAACCGCGCCTTGGGGGTAGAGGCCAACCCTTCTATGCCCCTGGCGGAGGAGAGCCTGGTGGGCACCCCGCCCCCCGCCTGGCTTTCCGCCCCCGTGGGCTTCCACCTGGACGTGCGGCCCATCCTGGAAGGGGGAGGCGAACCCTTCCCAAACATCATGGCCGCCGCCAAGGAGGTGAAGCCGGGGAAGCGGCTCGTGCTGGAGGTCCTTTTTGAGCCTGTGCCCCTTTACCGGGTTTTGGCCAAGCAGGGCTTTTTGGCCTGGTGCGAAAAGCTCGGGGAGCGGCACTACCGGGCCCACTTCTACCGGCAAGGGGCGGAGGGGGGAATAGGGGGAGGTAAAGGGGTCGCCTCCCTCACCGAGGCCGACTGGGAAACCTACCAGGCGGAGGTCTTCATTGAGGAGAACCTGGAGCCGCCCCTGCCCATGGTGCGGGTCCTCGAGGCCCTGGCCGCTTTAAAGCCAGGGGAGAAGCTCTTGGTCCACCACGTGCGCCGCCCCGTCCACCTCCTGGCCCGCTTGGAGGAGGAGGGGCATGCCTACGCCCTAAAGGACCTGGGCCCGGGGCGGGTGGAGCTCCTCATCCGCAAGGGGGGGTAATGGGCTTTTGGCACTTCCTCTTCGTGCGGGCCGCCCTCCTTTACCTGGTTTACACCGCCTTGTTGGGCACCCTTTTTTACCTCTTCCCAAGCCTCGTGGGCCCCTTTCGCCCAAGCCACGTGCACGCCGGGCTCGTGGGCTTCTTCTTGCAGATGGTCATGGGCGTGGCCTACTGGATGATGCCCAGGCCCGGGGGGCTAAGGCAGGACCGCCTCGAGGCCCTCACCTTTTTCCTCCTCAACGCTGGGCTTCTCCTGCGCCTTTTCCTGGAGCCCCTTTACCTCATGGGCCACGCCCAAGCCCGGCCTTGGCTTGGCCTTTCCGGCGCCCTCCAGCTTCTTGCCACCCTGGTCTTCGCCCACGCCATGACCAAGCGGGTGGTGACGGCGGATATGCTGAGAAAAATGCGCGAGGAGCGGGAAAGGAGGGGGATATGAGCGCCGTGGAGGTGGAGGCGTTGGTCCTGGACCTGCCCCCCTTGCCCGAGGAGGTCTTCCAGGACCTCCTCGCCTTCGGGGGGCTTACCGAGGAGGCCAAGCGGGCCATGCGCCTGGATGCGGAAAAGCTTCTGGAGGGCGCCGCTTCCTTTGTGGCCCTGGTGTACGACCACCTGAGCCGTCACCCGGGCACCGCCAAGGCTTTGGGCTGGGAAGGGCGGGTGCCGGAGGAAGAGCTTTACCTGAGGCGGGCTTTCTTCGCCGCCTGGCTCGCCCGCACCCTGGGGGTGGACACCTCGGCGGAGTTCGCCCGGGAGGTGTACCGGGCGGGGCTCTGGCACGGGGGCCTGGGGCCCAAGGGGGCCCACATTCCCCCGGAGTACGTGGGGCTTTCCTTCGCCCAGGTGGGGCGGTACGTGGCGGAAAGGGTGCGGGACGTGCGCCCTTGGCTCGCATACCTTTCGGCCCAGGAAGAGGTGATGCGCAAGGGGTTTGACGCCGCCTTGGCGCTTCGGGAAGGGGGGGTTTCCGTCCGCTTCCAGGCCTTGGGCCTGGCCCAGCCCGCCTTGCCCAAGCCCCTTTCCCTGCGGGCTCTAAGCGTGGAGGAAGCCTTGCGCAAGGTGTATGCCGCCCTTCCTGCCCTAAGGGACGTTTCCCTGGAGCCCCTCTTCGCCGAGGAGGCGGTGGGCCTATGGTTGGAGCCCAAGACGCTTTGGCGCCTCCGTCCCCGCTTTGCCGTCCTCCTAAACGGCCGGGATGTCCGCTACCTCCAGGGCCTGGCCACCCCCTTGGCCGAGGGAGACACCCTCACCCTCCTGCCCCCCGGGCGCTAGCCATGACTTGGGTTATGGCCAAGCCCCCCTGGGCCCCTCAGGATTAGGGCATGGTGGCGACCGTCCACACCCGGGTCATCCCCTTGGCCGTTCCCGCCGGGTTCATCCTTCTGGGGGAAGCCTTTCTCCTTTGGGGGGCTTGGCTTTGGGTCCTCCACCCGGAGGCCTTCCTCGTGCCCCGGCACCCTTTGGGCCTGGCGGGGGCCCACCTGTACCTCCTGGGCTTTGGGGTGGGGGTGCTCCTTGGGGCCATGCACCAGCTCTTGCCGGTGGTGCTGGAAGCGCCCCTCTACCGCCCGGCCCTCGGCTACCCGGTGATGGCCCTTTGGGCCTTGGGGGTGGTCCTCTTGGCCCTGGGCTTTGCCCGGCTGCCGGTCCTTGTCCCCTTGGGCGGGGGGCTAGCCCTTCTCGCCATCCTCCTTTTCGCCTACCACGCTTACCGGACCTTCCGCCTTGCCCCGCGCTGGAACCGGGTGGCCACCGCTTTGGCCTGGGTGGTCTTCTACCTGCTCCTCACCCCCCTCTTGGGCCTGGTCCAGGCCCTTTCCCTCCGCTATGGCTTCTACGACCCCGAGCGCTTGGCGTGGCACCTCCTTGCCGGGCTGGGCGGGGTTTTCCTCCTTTCCATCCTGGGGGTGGGGTACAAGCTGGTTTCCATGTTCACCCTCACCCACGGGGTGGACGAGGGGGTCTTGGGGCTTTTGCTTTGGGCCGCCAACCTCGGGCTTTGGGGGTTGGCCCTGGGGGAGAGGCTGGGGTACGGCCTCCTTCTCCTGGCCTACGGCCTTGCCCTCTACGACACCTATCGGATCCTCAAGCACCGCATGAAGCGCGCCCTGGACATCGGGGTGCGGCACTACCTGGCGGGGCTTGGCTTTTTGGGCCTGGCCCTTCTGGCCCTCCCCTTTAAACCGGTGTGGGCCGCCCTCTGGTTCGCCCTGGGTTTTGTGGGCCTGGCGGTGAGCGGGATGCTTTACAAAATCCTTCCCTTTTTGGTCTGGACCCACCGCTACGCCCCTAGGGCGGGGAAGGAGCGGGTGCCCCTCCTCAAGGAGATGCTCCCGGAGGGGCTCGGGTACCTGGCAGGGGGGCTTTGGGCGGTGGGGGCGCTTCTTTTCCCCGTCCTGCCCCAAGCGGCCTGGGGGGTGGCCGTGGGAGCGGCGGTGCACGCCTACGCTCTTTGGGAGGTGATGCGGCGGTGAGCCTGGAAACGCAAGCCTGGAACCTGCTCAAGACGGTGTACGACCCGGAGCTGGGCCTGGACGTGGTCAACCTGGGCCTCGTTTACGAGCTCAGGGTGGAGCCTCCCGAGGCCTTTGTGCGCATGACCCTCACCACCCCCGGCTGCCCCCTGCACGACAGCCTGGGGGAGGCGGTGCGGCGGGCCTTGTCCGCCCTTCCGGGGGTGGAGGAGGTGCGGGTGGAGCTCACCTTTGACCCGCCCTGGACCCCGGCGAGGCTTTCCCCGGAGGCAAGGCGGCTTTTGGGCTGGGACTAGGGGGTGGTCTCGAGGCCCTCCCCCGCCATCATCCGAAGGAAAGCCGCCACCACCTCGGGGTCAAACTGCTTGCCCGCTTGCTCCTTTAGGTAGGCCAGGGCCCTTTCCCGGGGCCAGGCCTTGCGGTAGGGGCGGTCGGAGGTGAGGGCGTCGTATACGTCCACCACGGCGAAGATGCGGGCGGAAAGGGGGATTTCCAGCCCCTTTAGCCCCCGGGGGTACCCCGAGCCGTCCCAGCGCTCGTGGTGGCAGTAGGGGATTTCCAGGGCCTTCTTCAGGAAGGGGATGCCGGAAAGCCACTCGTGGGCGTAGACCGGGTGCAGCCGCATCACCCCCCACTCCTCCTCCGTCAAGGGGCCCGGCTTTAGCAGGATGGCGTCGGGGATGGCGATCTTGCCCACGTCGTGCAGGATGGCCCCGCGCCTTATGTGGTCCAGGTCCTCCTCGGGCACGCCCAGGGCCCGGGCCAGTCGCAGGGTGAGCTCCGTGACCCGCTCCGTGTGCCCGGCGGTTTCCTGGTCGCGGAGCTCCACCGCCTTGGCCCAGCCCAAGAGGGTGAGCTCGTAGGCGGCTTCCAGCTCCCTTTGGCTTTTCTGAAGCTCCCGCAGCGTCTGTATGCTGTCCAGGGCCAAGGCGCTTTGCCCCACCAAGGCTTCTAAGAACTCCTCCTCGTCTGGAGAGAGGTTCCAGGGTCTGCGGGTAAAGACGGCGAGGACGCCGAGGAGCTTGCCCCGGGCCAGGAGCGGGTAGGCCCTTTCTGAGACCAGGGCCTCCTGCCGCGTGAACGCTGGGTGGCTTCCGGGTTCCTTTTCCAGGTCGTCCACCGCCACTTTTTCGCCCAAAAGGGCGGCCCGTCCCACGTGGCCCTGGCCCAGCCGGAGGCTTCGGGGAGCGAAGGCCTTGGGGTTACGGAAGCCTCGGCTTGCGCTGAAAACAAGGGCCTTCTCCTCGGGCTTATAAAGGAAGAATGCGGCGGCGTCCACGGGAAGGAGGAAGATCTTGTCCAGAAGGACCTCGAGGCTCGGAGCAAGGTCCAAGGAAGCCAGGATGGCTTGGTCTATGGCCCGCAGGGCCTCCAGCTGTTCCACTCGCTGGGCAAGCTTCCGCCTTAGGTTAGCCCGGCGCACGGCGTTGCCCATGGCCTCGGCGATGAGCTGGGCCCGTTCCACCTCCGCCGGGGTGGGGGTGCGGGGGTGGGGCCAGGCCAAGGTCAGGGCCCCGATGGGCTCCGTGCCGGCCAGGATGGGGACCACCACCCCGCTAAAGCCCTCGGGCACCAAGGGCTTGGCCCCTGGGCGCACCCGGGGATCGTTCTTGAGGTCGGGGCTCACCACCACCTCCCCTTGGAAAGCCCGGGCCACCATGCCCTCCTCGGCCAAGGTGGGGGGCGTGGGGATATGCTTGAGCCAGCCCCGGCTCGCCGCCTCCTCCAGCCGCCCCGTATCCCGGTCGTAGAGAAGGATGCTCCCCACGGGGGCCTCCAGGGCGCCCAAGGCGGCGTCCAGGGCGTGTTCCATCATTTCCTTTAGGTCCTCGCTTCGCCGCAGGGCGAGGCTCACCCGGGCAAAGGCTTCCAGGGCCAGTTCCTTCTCCTTGGCCTCGGTGATGTCCAGCCCCACCCCCAGGATGGCGGGCTTGCCCATCACCTCCACCCGGGCGGCGGAGTAGTCCAGCCAGCGCACCTCGCCCCCTTTGGCCAGGATGCGGCAAGCGTAGCGCGCGGGAGGGTTTTCCCCCCTTAGGCGGGCCAGGCCCCGGTTTCGCACCGTTTCCCGGTCGGCGGGGTGGACGAACTCCCAGATGGGTCGGGAGGCGAGCTCCTCCGGGGTATACCCGGTGGTTTCTGTGACCATGGGGTTGGCGAAGACCAGGCGAGCGCTTTCCGGGTCCTCGAGGCTTTCCAGTTGCCAAAGGAGGATGAGGGCGGGGGCGGTTTCCGCTAGGGTGCGGAAGCGGGTTTCTTGCTCCACCTCCTGGCTCACGTCGTAGGTGTAGCCGGTGAGGAGGCGGGTCTCGGGGTCAAAGACCAGGGTGTCCCGCAGCCAGACCCAGGTCTTCCTTTTCCCGTGGAGAAAGCGGTAGGTGTAGACCTGAACCTTGCCGGGTTCGGCTACCGGGCGCCGGACGGTTTCCTCTAGCCCTGCCCGGTCCTCGGGATGGACTTTTTGGAAGTAGAAGGCGGGGTCTTGCAGGAGGCTTTCTGCCAGATAGCCGAAGAGGGTTTCCGACTGGGGGCTAGCGTAGAAGAGGGGAGCGTAGGCGGGGTCCTGGCCTTCCGTCACCCGGGCCTGGTAGACCACGCCCGGGAGGGCTTCTAGAACGCCTTTAAATCGGCTCCGCTCCTCTTCTATTTCCGTCTCGTCCATGACGTTCAGGACGATGCCTTGGACAGTAGGATCCCGCAGGAGGTTCTTCCCCCAGACCCGCACCACCCGCGCCCTTCCCCAGCCGTCCAGGATGCGCAGGCGGTACTCCCGTACCTCCCCGGGGTGGCGGAGGAGGTCTTCCAGGGCCGCCTCGGCGTAGGGGCGGTCCTCGGGGTGGACGAAGTCCAGGACGCGGAGGTTCTGGCGGGTATGGCCCAGGGGGTCGTAGTTTAGGACCTGGCCCACGTTGGGGGAGACGTAGCGGATATAGCCTTCTCGGTCCAGGAGGTAGATGAGCTCGCGGCTGTTTTCTAGAAGGGTTCGGAAGCGCTCTTCCGATGTTTTCCAAGATTGGAGGTTCCTTTGCCACTTACGCTCAAAGGCCTGGGTCAAAAAGAGGATGAGCCCGCCAGAAAGGAGGACAAAGACCAATCCCTTGACGCTTTGCCAGAGGGTGAGCGCCTGGGGTGAGGGGGCGAGGTTAAGGAGAAGCCGGTCGCTTCCCAAAATCCAGGCCAAGGAAAGGAGGAGGTAAGCAAAGGCGATTTTCCAAGGATCAGGGAGCCTCACCTTTCCTCAGAGTATAGGGGAGAAGGCCTTCCGAGAAGGTAGCCCTGGCCCAGGCGGAAGCCTAGGGCTTTCAGGTAGGCCAGGGTGGCCTCGTCCTCAATGCCCTCGGCGATGGCCTCGAGGCCCAGGGCCTGGGCCAGGGCCAAGACGGCCCCCACCACCCGGGCGGCGGGGCTTTGGGGGTCTGGGGGGCTGCCCAGGGCTTGGGTGAAGGCCTGGCCCAGCTTGAGCCCATCCACGGGCAGGGTGGAAAGGCGCTCTAGGCTGGAGTGGCCGCTGCCGAAGTCGTCCAAAAAGACCTTGACCCCAAGGGCACGAAGCACCTTTAGGCTTTGCGTGGCGTCCCGGCCTCGCTCGTCGGGGATGAGGGTGGACTCCGTCACCTCCAGGACCAGGGCGGGCGGGGGAAGGCCCGTGTCCTCGAGGACCTGGGCCACCTGGGCGGGATAAGACGGATCTAGAAGCTCCTGCGGGCTCACGTTCACGTGCACGGGCAGGCCGTGCCTCGCCTGCTCCTCGCAGGCCCGCCTGAGCACGAAGCGGCCCAAGGCCCCCATGAGGCGGTGGCGCTCGGCGAGGGGGATGAATTCGCCCGGCGGGGCGAGGCGCCAGCGCAGGAGGGCTTCCATGGCCACGGGCTTGCCGGCCTCCAGGTCCACGATGGGCTGGTAGGCGAGGTTAAGCCCTTCTTCCCGCTCCAGGTCCTGCCTCAGGGCTTCCACAAGCTCCATCTCCCGCCTCAGGGCCTCTTGCAGGTGGGCTTCAAAAAAGGCTAGGCGGTCTTTTCCCTCCCCCTTGGCCCGGTAGAGGGCCAGGTCCGCCCGTTGCAAGAGCTCCCCCGGGGAAAGCCCGGGTGCGCCCAGGACCAGGCCGATGGAGGTGGTGAGGTGGTAGACCCGTTCCCGCAAGGGGATGGGGAGGCGCACCACCTCAAGAAGCCTCTCCGCCACGGCCACCGCCTCCTCCGGGCTCTTGAGGTGGGTGAGGAGGACCAAGAACTCGTCCCCTCCCTGCCGGGCCACCAGGTCGCGGGGGCGCAAGCTGGCCCGCAAGCGGGCGGCCACCACCCGAAGCGCCTCGTCTCCGGCGGCGTGGCCGTCCAGGTCGTTCACCAGCTTGAGCCCGTCCATGTCCAGGTAGAGGAGGGCTAGGCCCTCGGGGTCTTCCTGGAGGGCCTGGGCCAGCTTTTCCAGGAAGAAGAGGCGGTTGGGAAGGCCCGTGAGGGGGTCGTGGTAGGCCAGGTGGTGGAGCCGCCCCTCCAGCTCCATCCGCCTTAGAAGGAGGCCCAGCTGGCTGGCAAAGGCCTGGGCCAGCTCCCGGTCTAAAGGGGTAAAAGCGTCTTCCCGCTCAAAGTTGTCCAGGTACAAAAAGGCCTTCCGCTCCCCCGCCAAGAAGACGGGCACGGAGAGGATGGCCTTGATCTCCCCAACGCGGCCCGCTTCCTCCATCACCCGCCGCCTTTCGGGGTCCAAGCGGGCGTTGAAGCGGGCGAGTTCCCGCCAGGTGAAGACCTGGGCGGTCTGGTGCCCGGTGAGGGAAAGGGGCTCTTCCGGCCGCAGGCAGACCTGACGCAGGGCTCTAAGGTCGTAGCCCCTGGCCGCCACGAAGTGGTAGCACCCGTCCTCCATGAGCACGGTGACGCTTCCCGCTTGGGCGCTCGGGATGGTGTCCAAGGCGGCGTCCAGGATGAGGCCGAAAATGGAGTCGGAAAGCCCTTCGGCCATGAGGGTTTCGTAGATGCGGAGGAGGTTTTTGCGGAAGGCGTTCCAGCGCTGTTCCCGGGCCTCCGCCTCCTCCCGTTCCGTCACGTCCACGCCCAGGGCCAGGACCTCGAGGGCCACGCCCCCCGGCCCCGGCACCGCCACCAGGGTCCAGGCCACGGCCCGCTTTCCCCGCGCGAAGTGGGTCTTGGGGGAGCCGGGTTCGGCCAAGGCGTTCCCTAGCGGGAGCGAAACCCCTTGGGGAAAGGCCTGCCTTAGGGCTTGGTTGGCGTGGAGAAGCCTGCCTTCCGGGGAGAGCCGGGCCAGGTAAAAGGGGGAGGCCTCCACCAAAAAGCCGAGCCAGCGGGTCCGCTCCCACAGCTCCAAGGTCTGCGCCAGGGCCTCGGCGAGGAGGCGGAGAAGGGCCTCCTCCTCCTGGGTGAACTGCCTCTCCCGAAGGCAGTCGTCCACGCCCAAAAAGCCCCAAAGCCTCCCCTCCACGAAGATGGGCACCACCAGGAGGCTTTGGATCTCTTGGGCCAGGAGAAGGGGCTGCTCTTCTTGGGGAAAGGCGGCCACGGGCCCGCCCACGCTCTGGTTGGCCAAAAAGCGCCTCAACCAGCGCCCGTACCCCGCCTCCTCCATGGGCAGGTCCTGGAGGGCGGGGTTTTGGATCTGCGGGCTCACCCCCTCCCCGGCCCACTCGGCGAGCTGGCTCGTGTACCAGGTGCCTTGGCGCTCCTCCAAGCGGAAGAGGTAGGCCCGGTGCGCCTTGAGCGCCTGGGCCACGCCCTCCAGGGCTTGGGGAAGCCCCGTTAATCCCTGGCGTAACAGGGGCAATAGCGCCTGGGGCAGGTGGGTGCCCGGTGGAGAGCCCATGGCTAGACCGGGAGCATTTTACCCCAACCCCCCCAGGAGACCACCCGGTTCCAAAGAAGAGGACCCAGAGGTCTTAGGAGCGCTTCAGGCCACCACCGCCAGGCCCTTGGCCTTGGCTTGGTACATGCGGGTATCGGCGGCGGAGAGGAGTTCATCCGGGGTGGCGCCGTCCTCGGGGAAGGTGGCCACCCCGATGTTCACCCCCAGGCAGATCTCGCCGAAACAGAGCTTTTCTATGGCCTTGGCGTAGCGGTAGGCGGCGGCGATGGCGCCCTGCTTGGGGGTGTGGGGGAAGAGGACGGCGAACTCGTCCCCGCCCCAGCGGAATATGCGATCCCCGTTGCGCCTTTCCCGTTCTAGGGCCTCCGCCACCTTGATGAGGGCCAGGTCGCCCACGGCGTGGCCTAGGCGGTCGTTCACGGGTTTAAAGCCCTTAAGGTCCAGGATGGCCAAGGAGAGGGGGTAGCCATAGCGCTCCGCCCGTTTAAGCTCCTCCAGGAGGTGGCGGTCAAAGGCCCGGCGGTTTAGGAGGCCCGTGAGGGGGTCGGTGAGGGCGGCCTCCTCCAAGAGGCGCCGGGTTTTGGCTTCGTGGAGCAAGGTGGCCAGGGGAGCGGCGAAGTAGTGGGCCGCATGGAGGGAGTCCTCCCCGAAGGCCTTGGGGTCGTGCAAGTTGTCCAAGTTGAGGTAGGCGAGAACCTCGCCTTTGTAGGGAACGGGGAGGCAGAGGTTGGCCTGGATCTCCTTGGCCCGGCCGGCGGTGTCTATGACCTCCGGGGGAGCGGTCTGGTGGCTGATCTCGGGGATGGCCCTTTCCTCCACGCTCATGATCCGGGGCTCGCCCCGACGGGCCTCCCCTTCCCCCCGGCCGTACCAGAGGAGCATGCCCTGCGGCGTGAAGCGCACCGTCTTTAGGCCCTCCAGGTCGTAGCCCACCGCCGCCTTGAACAGGTATTCCCCGCCTTCCAGCACAAGAAGGCTTCCCGCTTCCGAGCCCGGCACCTGGCGGATGGCCTCTTCCAGCACTTCTTGATAAAGCTCTTCCAGGGGCTTCTCCAGTAGATTTAGGAAAAGCCGGTTCACCCCTTCGTGCCGCGCCTTCTCCGTGAGGCGCTCAAGCCCAAGCCCCAAGGCGCGGCAGGCGGATAGGAGCATCTCCTCTTCCGCCCGGCGCCAAAGCCGTTCTTCCCTTTGGCCCAGCACCAGGACCCGCCTCGCCCGGGGGCTTCCCGGGGTGGGAATGGGAAGGGCGGCGAAGGTGCGCCAGTTCAGGGCCTTCAAGGCGGGGACCACCCGGGCTTCCTCGGCGTAGCGGGCGGTGAAGACGGGGCTTCCCGTCTCGTAGACCTGCCAGGCGAGGCCCAGCCCGTAGGGTAGGCCCTCCCGGATCACCTGGAGGAGGGCGGGTTCCGTGACCCCCTGGTGGGCCAAGGCCTCCATCCGGCTTCCCCGGGCTTCCCAAAGGGTGCCGGCTTCCAGGTGGAGCACTTCTAGGAAGAGGGCGAGGGCTTTGCTCCCCGCCTCCTCCAAGGTGGCGGCGCTTTGCATCCTCTGGGCGAGCTCGGCGAGGAGCCTCCGCTCCTCCAGGTCCGCCAGGCGGGAAAGCTCTAGGCTCACCGCCTGGGCGAAGCGGATGAGGCCCTCCACCTCCTCCGGGAAGAAGGGACGGCTTTTCTCCAGGTTGAGGACCGCCACCACCTCGCCCCGCTCCAGGAGGGGAAGGGCGAGCTCGGCCAGGGCCTGGTGCCCCGGGGCGGGGATGTAGCCAGGCTCCCGGCGCACGTCGGGCACGTGGATAGGCCTGCCTTCGCGGAAGGCCCGCCCCACCACCCCGGTGGGGGGGATGGTTTCCAAGGCCAAGGGGGGCACGCTGGCCAAGAGGCGGAAGCCTTCCTGAGCCGGGAGCCAGACCCCGGCGTGCCCGCCTTCCCCGAAGGCGGCGAGCCGCTCGGGCAGGCCGCGCAAAAGGGTTTCCCGGTCCTCGGCCTGGGGGAGGGCCTCGAGGGCCTCGGCCAAAAGCTTCTGTGCCCGGGCCAGGTGCTTGGCCCGGCGGTGGGCTAGCCGGAGGCTTTGGCCCACCTGGTGGGCCAGGAGGGCGGAAAGGAGGAGAAGCGCAACCGCCACCCCGTCAAACCCGGGGAAAAGGAGAAGGAGGAGGGTGGAAACGAGCGCCGCCACCAGGCCCACGCCAAGCCCCCGGGCGCTGGCCAGGGTGGCGGTGGAGATCATGAACCAAGGGAGGATGTAAGGGGCGCTATATCCCAAAAGCCCCGCTAAAAGCCCGAGGAGGAGGGCTCCCAGGGCGATGGCAGGGTAGGGGAGGAGCATGTTGGCGTTATCCTAACCGGGAGGTTTCCTTTTCGCCAGGGGGGGTTAGGGAGAGGTGGGCGAGGGCCCGCTCCGCCGCCTTCTTGCCCGAGCGCACCACCTCGGGAAGCCCCACGCCCAAGAGGTAGTTCCCCGCCAGGAAAAGCCCCGGGGCTTTGAGGAGGGCGAGGTCCAGGCGGGCGAGGCGGTCCAGGTGCCCCACCTTGTAGGCGGGCATGCCCTCGGGGAAGCGGAAGACGAAGGTGCGCTCCGGGCGCACCTCCTGGCCCAGGTACCGGCGAAGCTCCGCCAGGGCGAGCCGGGCGAGCTCTCCTTCGCCCATCCGGGCCACCTCCCCGGAAAAGTAGGCCCGCACCAGGCTAAAGCCCTCGGGGGCCCTTCCCGGCCACTTCAGGTGCGTCCAGGTGAAGCCGCGCGCTTGGTAGTTCTCCCCTTTGGCGATGAGGAGGCCGTGCCCCTTCACGGGGAGCGCCTCCTTGAAGGCCAGGCTCACCGTGGCCGCTGGGGTGTGGGGGATGCCCTTTAAAAGGGCCGTGGCCTCGGGGAGGAAGGGCCTGAGGAGGGAGGCGGCCACGGGGGCGGGGGTGGCGAGGATCAGGGCCTCCGCCTCTAAGGCGCCCCGTGGGGTGTGCAGACGGTAGCGGCCCCCCAAAGGCTCCAAGGCCAGGACCGGGGTGGCGAGGAGGGTGTGCTCCGCCACCCGTTCCGCCATCTTCCGGGTGAGGGCGGAAAGCCCCCCTCGGAAGGAAAAGAAGAGGCTTCCCCCTTCCCGGCTTCCCCGCCCCCTTCGCGCCCGCATGGCCCCGAGGAGGAGGCTTCGGTGCTTCCGCTCAAGTTCCAAAAGGGCGGGAAAGGCGGCCCGCATGGAAAGCTCCTCGGGCTCACCCCCGTAGATCCCCCCGGCCAGAGGGGCCACCAAGGCCTGGAAGACCTCGAGGCCAAGCCGCCTTTCCACGAACTCCTTCAGGCTTTCGTCCTCCTTGTCCCCCCGGGGGAGGAAGAGGTCGTAAAGGGCCCGGAGCTTGCCGGAAAGGGAAAGGAGGGGGGTCTTGGCCAGGGCCTTTAGGTCCCCCGGCACCACCTGCAAAAGCCCTTCGGGGAGGGGGTGGGCTTTCCCTTTCCGCAGGATGTAGGCGGAGGGCTTGGCGGGAAGGGTGCTGATGGGCTCCAGACCCAAGGCCTGGGCCAAATCCAGGACCTCCTTCTTGTAGCGCACGCTGGCGTCCGGGCCGCCCTCCACTAGGAAGCCTTCCCCTTGGTGGGTGAAGACCTTGCCCCCCAGGCGGGGCGTGGCCTCCAGGAGGAGGAAGTCCACCCCCGCTTCCTTGAGGGCAAGGGCGGCGGCGAGCCCCGCCCACCCTCCGCCCACGATGGCTATCTGAGCCACGCCGCCTCCACCAGGTCCTTAAGGACCTGGATGTAGTCCAGGTCGGCGTTGAGGCTCCGGGCCCTTAGGAGCCTGAGCCCCACCGCCTCCGCGGTGGCCTGGGCCTCGAGGTCCAGGTCGTAGAAGACCTCCAGGTGGTCTGCGGGGAAGCCCACCGCCTGCACCACCACCTCGGCGAAGCCCTCTTCCCTAAGTTGCCGCAAGAGCTCGTTGATGTCGGGCCCAAGCCAGGGCTCTGCGGTGCGCCCCGCCGACTGGTAGGCCACCTGGAAGCGGGGGAGGGAAAGCCGCTTGGCGATGAGCTCCGCCGTTTTCTCCACCTGGCGCGGGTAGGGGTCCCCCCGCTCCACCGCCGCCAGGGGGATGGAGTGGGCGGTGAAGACGTAGGCCGCCCCCTTGGGGTCTTTTAGCCGCCAGATGGCCTCTTCCAGCCGCCTGGCGTAGGCGGCGATGAGGCCGGGGTGGGCCTCATAGCTTTCCACCCAGGTGAAGTCTATGGGCTCGGGAAGGGCCTTGAGGGCGGCCTCCACCTTCTCCCTGTACTCCGCCACGCTCCTTAGGGAGTAGTGGGGGGCGGCCACGATGGCCACCGCCCGCCGCACCCCGTCCTCGTGCATGGCCGCCACCGCCTCGCCGATGGTGGGGTGCCAGTGCTTGGTGCCCACGTAGACCCGGGCCGGCCCCTGGGGGATGCGGGGACCGAAGGGGCCCAGGAGGCGCTTGGGGTAGGCGGGGGCCTCGAGGTTCAAAAGGGCCTGGAGCCGCAGGGCCTGGACCAGGGTGATCTCGTTCAGGGGGCTTTTGCCGATCTGCTCGTAGCGCTCACTAAGCTCCTTGAGGAGCTCTTCGGAGGGCTTCTTGCCCCGGCGGATGTCGGTGTAGTAGGGTTCAATCTCCTCGGGGGCATAAGGGGTGCCGTAGGCCATCAGGAGTACGTTCACGCCGCCACCTCCTTCAGGAGTTCTACCACGTAGCGCACGTTCTCCTCTGGGGTCTTGGGCAGGATGCCGTGGCCCAGGTTGAAGATGTGCCCGGGCCGCCCCCCGTTTTCCGCCAGGATGCGCAGGACCTCCCGCTGGAGGACCTCCTTCGGGGCGAAGAGGAGGACGGGGTCCAGATTGCCCTGCACCGGCACCCGCCCCAGGACCTCCCGGGCCCAGGGGAGGGGGGTGTGGTGGTCCAGGCCCAGGACCTCGCCCCCGGCCTCCCGCATGTCCTTTAGAAGCCCCATGGTCCCCACCCCGAAGTGGATCACCGGCACCCCTAAAGGCCTTAGGGCTTGGAAGAGCCGCGTCATGTGGGGCTTCACGTAGCGGCGGTAGTCGGCGGGGGAGAGCGCCCCCACCCAGGAGTCAAAGACCTGGAGGAGGTCCGCCCCCGCTTCTTTTTGCGCCTTTAGGTAGCGGGCCATGGCCTCGGTGAGCCTTTCCATGAGGCGGTGCCAAAGCGCCTCTTCCCGGTACATGAAGGCTTTCACCTGCAGGAAGTGGCGGCTTGGCCCCCCCTCCACGAGGTAGCTCGCCAGGGTGAAGGGAGCCCCGGCGAAGCCGATGAGGGGCACCTTAAGGACCCGCTTCAGGATGCGGATGGTTTGGAGGACGAAGGGCACCGCCTCCTCGGGCTCCAAGGGAAGAAGGGCTTCCACCCCCTTCTCGTCCCGGATGGGGCGGTGGATCACCGGGCCTTTGCCCTCCACCAGTTCCAGGTCCACCCCCATGCCGTAAAGCGGGGTGGTGATGTCGGCGAAGAGGATGGCGGCGTCCACCCCGAGCTCCTCCACCGGGCTTAGGGTCACCTGGGCGGCGAGCTCGGGTTGGCGCACGATTTCCGGCAGGGTATAGCGCTCCCTTAGTGTGCGGTAGGACTTCTGGTAGCGGCCCGCCTGGCGCATGAACCAGACGGGGGGCCTGGGGGTGGCCTCCCCCCGGGCCGCTTTGAGGATGAGGTCGTTCACGCCCCCCATGCTAGCATGGGGCATGCGCGCTCTTCTTCTTGCCCTAGCCCTTATCCTAGGCCCTTTGGCCGTGGCCCAGGAAGACCCCGTGGTGGCCCAGGTGGGGGGTGAGGCCCTCACCAAGAGCCAGTTTGAGCTCCGTTTTGGCCTGTTCGCCAAAAGCGCCCTAAGGCAACTGGGCCTTCCCGACACGGAGGAAACCCGGGCCCTCCTCGCCCAGTACCGGCAAAAGTACCTGGAGGCCTTGGCCGAGGAGCGGGCGCTATTGCAGGTGGCGAAGGCCAAGGGATTTTGGCCTAAGCCCGAGGCGGTGGAGGCCCAGGTGCAGGCCCTCCTGGAGTCCTTCCCCGACGAGAACGCCTTGGCGGAGGCCCTGAAGGGGGCGGGGCTTCCCGATGTGGGAACCTACCGCCTTCTCCTGGCGGAGGCCTTGGCCCTCGAGGCCCTGGAAGGGCACTACCGGGAGAAGCTTCAGGTCTCCCCCGCCGCCCTAAAGGCCCTCTGGCTCCTTTCCCCGGAGTACCGCCGCGGCACCCTCTACTGCGCCCGGCACATCCTCCTGCCCACCCTCGAGGCGGCCCGGGAGGCCCTAGGCCGCCTGGAGAAGGGGGAGCCCTTCCCCCAGGTGGCCCAGGCTCTTTCCCAGGACCCGGGCTCCAAGGAGGCGGGGGGGGACTTGGGGTGCGCGCCGGAGGGCACCTACATCCCCGCCTTTGAAGCGGCCCTTTTGCGCCTGAAGCCCGGGGAGGTGTCCGGCCCGGTGGGGACCCAGTTCGGCTTCCACGTCATCCTCCTGGAGGCGGTGAAGCCCGCGGGCCGCTACCCCTTGGAGGAGGTGGCGGAAGAGCTCGCCTTGGGCGTGAAGGACCTGGCCTGGGAAAAGCTAGCCAAGGCCCTCATCCGCCCCTATGCCATCCGGCTTTTCCCGGAAAGGCTTTAGGGGAAGTGGAGGAGGGCCGCGTCCCCCACGGGGCTTTGGGCCAAGGCTAGGTCCTTGCCGGGGGCGTAGATGCCGCTTCGCCCCTCAAAGGTGAGGCCCAGGATCCTGCCGTTGAGCATGGGGTTTAGGAGGAGCCGAAGGTTTTCCCGGCCCAAAAGCCGCCCCCTAGCGGAGGTGAGCCACGCCTCCCCTTCCGTGCGCTCGGGGTCCGGGGGCCAGGGCCTATCCCAGGGGGCGGGGTTGGCGGAGGGTTGGAGGAGGACCTCGGCCCCCAGGGCGTCCAGCCGGGCCAGGTGCCGCTCAAAGAAGCCGTCCAGGCAGATGAGGATGCCCACCCGCCCGGCTTGGGTTTCCACCAGGTGGGGGCCAAAGCGCCCCCCCTTGAGCCAGCGCTCAGGGGGAGTGCGCTCCATCTTGGGCACCTGGGCCAGGAGGCGGCCCTCGGGGTTATAGAAAAGGGCCAGGTTTTGGAAGAGGGGGCTTCGGGAAAAAAGGCCCCGGGCGAGCTCCTCCTCGTAAGGCGGCGAAAGGAGGCTTCCTGCAAGGAGGTACGCCCCAAAGCGCCTCGCCGCCTCGGCCATGACCCGGTGGAGGACCGCGTAGGCCCGCCGGGCCCGCCGCCAGGGGAGGAGGGGGTTTTTTAGGAGCTCCCCCCAAGCAAACTCCCCCTCCAAGTGGAGGAGGAGGGGGAGGCCGAAGAGCTCGGGGAAGGCGGCCAGGCGGGGGGCGGGGGTGCCCTTTAAGGGGCTTAGGAGGCCGTGGACCCGCTCCCGGAAGGCTTCCTCCGTGCGGTAGGCCTCCGGCAGGACCTGGGCTTGCACGGCCAGAAGGGTGCGGAACGGCACCCCCTTAGGATACCCCTAGAGGCTTTGCGCCACGATAAAAACCCCCATGGCCACCAAGAAGAGGGCAAAGCCCCGCTTGAGGGCCTCGTGGGGCACCTTTAGGGCGAGCCTTCCCCCGAGGAGGCTTCCCAGGAAGCCCACGGCGATGAAAAGCCCCGCCACGGGGTAGTTCACGGCCAGGCCGTACTCGGGCAGGAGGTGGAGGTACTTGTAAAACCCGGCGAAGGACTTGAGGGCGATGATGAGGAGGCTTGTGCCCACCGCCAGGTGCATGGGAAGTCCACCCAGGAGGACCAAGGCGGGCACGATTAAAAACCCTCCCCCCACCCCCACGAACCCCGTGAGGGCCCCCACCCCTAGGCCCTCCAGGACGATCTTCCAGGCCTTGCGCTTCCCCCCTCGGGCCAGGGGGAGGGGCCGGGCCATAAAGTAGGCGGCGAGGAGCATCACCAGGGCGAAGACCAGGAGTTGCACCTGGCCGGACACGTAGCGGGAGAGGAAGGCCCCCAAATAGGTGCCCGCCATCCCGGGGAGGCCGAAGAAGAGGACGTTCCGCCAGTCCACAAGGCCCCTTATGGCGTAGGGGGTGGCCCCTAGAAGGGCGATTCCCCCCACCACGAGGAGGCTTTCGGCGATGGCCTGCTTGGGAGGCTCCCCCAGGAGGTAGACCAGGACGGGCACGGTGAGGATGGAGCCCCCGGAGCCCAAAAGCCCCAAGGAGAGGCCGATGAGGAGGGCGCCAAGGAGGGCGAGGCTCATCGCTCCAGAGGAAGGCCCGAGGCGGCCCAGGCGTAGGTGCCGCCTTCCAGGTTGTAGACCTTCTCCCCGTCAAAGCCTTGCTCCACCAGGAAGTCCGCCGCCACCCCCGAGCGGTTCCCGGAGTTGCACACGAGGAGGATGGGCCGGTCCTTGGGAAGCTCGGCCAGGCGCTGGGGGAGGGTGGAAAGGGGGATGTTCACCGCCTTGGGCACGTGGCCTTCCCCGTATTCCCAGGCCTCCCGCACGTCCACCACGAAGGCTTCCTCCAGGAGCTTGGCCGCCTCCAGGGGCCCCACTTCCCGGTAGGGGGTGGCGGCGTAGCCCACCTCCACCGGGGTGGTGTCCACGGGAAGCCCGGCGCGGTACCAGCGGACGATGCCCCCCTCCAGGTTGTAGACCGGGTAGCCCTGGGCGCTAAGCCAGGCCGCCGCCTGCCAGGAGCGGTTGCCCGTGCGGCAGTAGAGGACCACGGGCTGGTCCTTGGGGATTTCCTGGTAGCGGGCCATGAACTCGGAAAGGGGAAGGAGGCGGGCCCCGGGGATCCTCGCCTGGGCGTACTCCTCCACCTCCCGCACGTCAAAGAAGGGCACGCCCTGGTCGTAAAGGCGTTTGGCCTCTTCGGGGGAAAGGTCTTTCACTTGCGTCTCGTACATGGGTCGCCTCCTTAGGCCGTCACCAGCTCTTCCCCCTTCACCACGGGGAAGCCCGCCTCCTGCCAAGCCCTAATCCCCCCGGTGAGGTTGAGGGCGTTGTGGACGCCGCGGGCGAGGAGGGCGGAGATGGCGGTGCTGGAACGGTCCCCGCCCACACAGTGGACGATGAGGGGCTTGTCCTTGGGGAGTCTATGCAGGTGGGCCAGCACGCGGCCTGCGTGGATGTTTAGGGCCCCCGGAATGTGGCCGGCGAGGTGCTCGTCCCGGCCCCGCACGTCCAGGATCACCGCCTCGCCCCGCTCCCAAAGGGCCTTGGCCTCCTTGGCCGTGATTTGGGGGACGGTTTCCAGCTCCCCTTGGGCGTAGCCCTCGAGGCCCGGGATATACCCCACCACCTCGTCCAGCCCGATGCGGATGAGGGCCCGGGTGAGGGCCTCCACCTCGGAGGGGTGGGCCAGGAGGATGAGGGGCCGATCGTAGGGCAGAAGCCAGCCCGCCCAGGTGGCGAAGTTCTTCCCGGCGGGGATGTTGATGGCCCCCTTCATGTGCCCCCCGGCGAAGGCGAACTTGTCCCGGGTGTCCACCAGGATGGCTCCCTTCTCCAGCCAGCGGAGGAACTGGGCCTGGGTGAGCCGCCCAGGGTGGGGGACGCCGCCCAGGATGGGCATGCCGTCCCGGTTGAGCCGCTTCATCTCCTTGAAGTAGGTGGGGGCCTCGGGCTGGCCTTGGAGGAGCGCCTTCACGAAGCCCTCTTCGTCGTCCCGCTCCAGGTACTCCGCCCACCAGGCGTAGCGCCGCTCGTAGCCCACGGTGGTGGCGGGAAGGGCCCCTAGGGCCTTGCCGCAGGCCGACCCCGCCCCGTGCCCCGGCCAAACCTGCACGTGGTCGGGAAGGATGAGGAACTTCTCCTTGAGGCTTCGGAACATGCGCCTTGCCCCGGGCTCCGCCGTGCCCTTAAGCCCAGCCGCCTCCTCCAGGAGGTCGGGCCGGCCCACGTCCCCCACGAAGACGAAGTCCCCGGTGAGGAAGAGGAGGGGCTCCTCCGTCACCGCCCCGTCCGCCACCAGGAAGGAGAGGTGTTCGGGGGTGTGGCCCGGGGTGTGGACCGCCTTCACCCGGATGTTCCCCACCCTAAACTCGTCCCCGTCCTTGAGGAGAACGTGGGGGAAGCCCTCGAGGCCCCGGTACTTCCAGTTCTCGTCCCCCTCGTCCGAGAGGTAGAGGGTGGCCCCCGTGGCCCTGGCCAGCTCCCGGGCCCCCGAGAGGTAGTCGGCGTGGATGTGGGTTTCGGCGATGGCGGTGATGCGCAGGCCCAGGCTTTGGGCGAGCTCCAGATAGGTGTCCACGTCCCGCTTGGGGTCCACCACCAAGGCCTCCCCGGTGGCGGCGCACCCTAGAAAGTAGCTCATCTGCGCCAAACCTTCCTCGTAGATTTGCCGGAAGATCATGGGTTTACCTCCTAGGCGGGACCTTTGTCCCCACGCCCCGAAGATACCCTATGGGGGTAATAGGTGTCAAGCCGGGGCAACGTGAGGTCTATCTCTATGAAGGCGGAGCGCCATCTGCTATATTTGTCAAAGGACGTACCCCTACGGGGGTATCCCGAATAAGGAGGAAGCGATGCCGTTACTGGGACCGAAGGAGCAAGAGATCGTTCGCGAGCGGCTTTCCAGCCTCAACCGGGACGTGGAGATGGTGCTTTTCACCGACTCCTCCACCCTCATCGCCCCGGGCAAGGAGCCCTGCCTCTACTGCAAGGAAACCAAGCAGCTTTTGGAGGAGCTCGCCGCCCTTTCCGACAAGCTTCACCTGGTGGTTTACGACCTGGCCACCCCTGACGGGCAGGAGATGGCCAAGGCCTACCGGGTGGAGGCGGCCCCCACCCTGATCCTGCGGGAAAAGGGCTCGGAGGCCATCAACCTCCGCTACCGGGGGATCCCGGCGGGCTACGAGTTCGCAAGCCTCCTCGAGGACCTGGAGATGCTGGGCCGCGACGGGCACGGCCTGCCGGAAAACGTGGTCCAGGAGCTCAACGGCCTTCCCGAGGAGGTGCGGCTCCAGGTCTTCGTCACTCCCACCTGCCCCTACTGCCCCCAGGCGGTGCGCACCGCCCACCGCCTGGCCTACGCTTCTCCCAAGGTGTGGGGCGAGATGATTGAGGCCAACGAGTTCCCCGAGCTTTCCAACCGCTACCACATCCACGGGGTGCCGGACACCATCATCAACGAGGGCAAGGAGCGGGTGCTGGGAGCCCAGCCCCTTTCCCAGTTCCTCCAGGCCATCCGCAAGGCCGTGGGGGTACAGGCCTAACATGACCCGCCGCGCCCTTCTGGCCCTCCTTCCCCTCCTCCTCATCGCCTGCGGCCCCAAGGGGAGCTACCAAAACGTAGGCCCGGAGGAGCTCTACCGGGCCTTGAGCGCCGGGGCCTATGTGGTGGACGTGCGCACGCCCCAGGAGTTCGCCCAAGGCCACGTGCCTGGGGCGGTGAACCTCCCCGTGGAGGAGGTGGCCCGCTGGGCGGACAGCCTCCCCAAGGATAAGCCCGTCTACCTCTACTGCCGTAGCGGCAACCGCAGCCGCCAGGCGGCGGAATACCTCAAGAAGAAGGGCTACACCAACCTCTACAACGTGGAAGGGGGGGTGCTGGCCATCGCGCGGGCGGGCTACCCCCTGGTCCGCTGATGGATGCCCTGCAGCTGGGGCCTTTCGCCATCCCCTGGGCCCGGGTCCAGGTGGCTTTGGCCCTCCTCGCCGGGGTGGTGGTGGCGGAGGCCCTCGCCCGTAAGGTGGACAAAAGGCTCGCCCCTTGGGCCTACAACGCCCTCCTGGTAGGGCTTTTGGGGGCGCGGCTTGGGTTTGTCCTGGAAAACCTTTCCGTCTACGCCCGCGACCCCCTTTCCGTCCTCTACGTCTGGCAAGGAGGCTTTGACCCCCTTTGGGGTATCTTGGCTTCGGGAGGGTACACGCTCATGGTCTTGCCCAAACATCTTTGGCGCTACGCCCTGGTGGCCGCCTTGGCGGCGGGCCTCGTGGCGGGGCTTTTCCTCCGGGGGGGTGCCCGGCAGGAGGTGGGGCTTCCCGCCCTCACCCTTACCACCTTGGGGGGTACCTCGGTAAACTTAAAGGATTTTCGGGGCAAACCTCTGGTGCTCAACGCCTGGGCCACCTGGTGCCCCCCCTGCCGCCGGGAACTCCCCATGATGGTGCGCGTGAGCCGGGAAAACCCCGAGGTGCGCTTCGCCTTCGTGAGCCAAGGGGAAGGCCCGGCGGTGGTGCGGAGCTTCCTGGAACAGGAGGGCTTGGCGGCGGACTGGGTCTTGCTGGACCCGGAAACCAGGCTTTCCCAGGCCCTCGGGGTGCAGGGCCTGCCCACCACCTTCTTCTTTGACGGGGAGGGGCGGCTCGTGGCCCGGCACCTGGGGGAGCTTTCCGAGGCGTTGCTTTTAGGCTACCTGCGGGTGTTGCGCTAGGCCCCGGCGGAAAGGAGCCTTTCCTTGCCCCCCACCACGGTCTTCAGGTGGACGGGGCGGCCCCAGAGGCGGTGGAGGTTTTCCAGGACCGCCTGGGTCTTCTTCAGGTCCAGCTCCACCCCTTCGTAGGCGTGGACCAAGAGGAGCTCGCCCCGGTTCTGGTAATTGGCGTCAAGAAGCTCCACGATGGGGTAGCCGGCGTTGGTGAGGCGGCAGAGGAGGGCCTTTTTGGCCTGGGGGAAGGTTTCCAGGTCCTGCGGGGAAAGGAGGCGCTGGCGCAGGGCGAACTCGGGGGTGAGGAACTCCTCCAGGAAGCTCAGGTCGGTGTGGAGGGTGCGCACCTGGAAAAGCTTCCTCCGCCCCTCGCCCGTGGGCCTCTCGTAGCGGAGCCTTTCCCCGAGGGGAAGGGCCTCGTACTCCGGGCCGAAGCGCCCCTTGTTATAACGTTCCTCCACCTCTTGCAGGAGGAGGTAGCCCAGGCGGTAGGGGTTGAGCCCGTGGGGGGCGAGGAGGCCCGCCTGCAACTCGGCGAACTCCACCGCCTCCTCCGGGGTGAGGAGGGGGAGGAGGATCCGGGTGTGCCAGTACGTGGCCCAGCCCTCGTTGAGGATCTTGGTGGCCGCTTGGGGCACGTAGTAGAGGCTTTCCTCCCGGATGATCTCCAGGATCCCCTTCTGCCAGGGGGCCAGGGGGGCGTGCCGGGCCAAGAACCCCAGGATGTCCCGGGTGGGCTTTGGGGGCAGGGGCTTGGGCTTGGCCCCCTCCTCCGCCTCCTTGGGAAACTCGGGGGGTGGGTTGACGAAGGGGTCCAGGTAGGGGCGGACCCGAAGGCGCTCCGGGGCCTTTTCCTCCTCTTCTTCCTGGGGCCTTTGGATGTAGGGGGCGTGGGGGTCAATGAGGTTCTCCAAGGAGAGGGCCAGGTCCAAAAACTCCTCCACCGCCTTGGCCCCGTGCCGCTCCATGGCCTTTTCCACGTAGGTGGCGTGGTGGGCCATTTCGCTGAGCATGTCCTTGGGGATGGGCTTGAAGGCTAGGTTGTGGTGGAAGAAGTCGGCGTGGCCGTAGACGTGGGCCATGACCAGCTTCTGGGCCAGGGGCGTGTTCCCCCTTAGAAGGTAGGCCTGCACGGGGTGGGTGTTCACCACCAGCTCATAGATGCGCCCGAGGCCGTAGCGGTAGGTTTCCCGGTGGCGCAGGTACTCGCTTCCCCAGCGCCAGTGGGGGTAGCGGCGGGGGAAGCCCCCGTAGGCGGCCAGCATGGCCATCTCCTCGGGGGTCACTTCCTCAAAAAGCACAGGGGGGAAGGAGAGCCCTTCCGCTTCCGCCCTTTCCCTTAGGCGCTCGGCCCACTGGCGAAGCTCCCTATCCACGCTACCCTCCCAAAAGGTGCCTTAAGGCGACGGGCAGGTCCTCCCGGCCCCGCACCTCGGCGGTGGCGAGGCCCGCCTGGCCCGCCAAGGCCTCCCGCACCTCCTCCAGGAAACGGCCCTGGCCGTAAGGCCCCTGCACCTGGGCGTAGCCGTAAAGGGCGAGGGTGGGAAGGAGGCGGCGCAGGGCCTCGAGGGCGATGGGGGTATCCCCTTGCCAGTTCTCCCCGTCGGAGAAGTGGTAGAGGTAGCGGTTGTAGAAGGCCTCGGGATAGGCCTTGAGGATCTCCTCGGCCAAAAGGAGGGCGCTGGAAAGCCGGGTGCCCCCGCCTTCTTGGGCGCGGAAGAACTCCTCCTCAGAGACTTCCCAAGCCTCGGCGTCGTGGAGGAGGTAGCGCCTTTCCAGGCGGGGGAAGTGGCGCTTGATCCAAAGGGTGATCCAAAAGGAGAGGGTCTTCACCAGCCGCAGCTCCTCCTCCCGCATGCTCCCGGAAACGTCCAAGGCGAAGAGGACCACCGCCTGGGCGTGGGGCTTGGGCCGCTTCTTGGGGGCCTTGTAGCGGAGGTCCTCCCTTTCGGGAACCAGGCGGGGTTCTTCCAGCCGATACTCCCCGGTGAGGAGGGCCCTCTTCAGGCTTTCCTTCAGGGTGCGGCGCACGTGGCGAAGCCCCCTTGGGCCCTTCCGGGCGATGGTGGCGTAGCGGAGGGCCTCCTCCGTCACCTCTCCCTCCCCCTTGGGCAGGAGGCGCGGTAGGCGCAGGGCCTCCCCCATGAGGTCCAAAAACTCCTCCAGCTCCAGCTCGGCCACGGGGATGTGCCCCCCAGGCCCTAAGGCCTCGTCCCCGGGCCCCCCAAGGCCCAGGCCCTCTCCCAAGGGTTCCCCGTAGACGATCTTGGGAAGTTCCAGCTGGGGCAGGGGGATGGAGACGAGCCGCCCGTCCACCTGGCCGAAGAGCTCCTCCCGGGTCAGGAACTCCCGGGCTCGCTTCCTCACCTCGCCCCGGACGATCTCCTTGAAGCGCTCCAGGTCGCGGGCGATGGGCAAAAAGCCTTCTCCAGGGGTCATCGCTCGCTCCGGGCGAAGAGGGAGGCGGCGAACTCCAAGACGCCAGCGGCGCAGTGCTCGCAGTAGCCGTGGTCGCGGATGAGCCTGGCCTTCACCACGTCAATCTTCGCCTGGGTTTCCGGGTCCACCACCCCCGAAACCAGGGCGGAAAGCCTTATGGTGTCCTTCTGGTCCTCAAAAAGCTTGAGCTCCAAGGCGCGGCGGAGGCGGTCGTTGTCCTTGTAGGTGAACTGCTTCCCCTCCAGGGCCAGGGCCCCGATGTAGTTCATGATCTCGCGGCGGAAGTCGTCCTTGCGGGACTCTGGGATTTCAATCCTTTCCTCCACGGAGCGCATGAGCCGCTCGTTGGGCGGCTCGGGGGCCCCGGTGTAGGGGTTTTTCACCTTCTCCCCCAGCACGTAGGCCTTCACGTGGTCAATGTAGTTGTGGAAGAGGCGGTTCAGGGCCTCCTCGTCGGCGGCGATGGCCCGTTGTACCTCGTTTTTCACGATCTCGGCGTACTCCGCCTTTACCTCCTGCAGGAGGGCCTTGTAGCGCTCCTTGGTCTTCTCGTCGGAGATCAGGGAATGGTGCTTCAGGCCCTCCTCCAGCTCGTTCATCACCATGAAGGGGTTGATGCAGGGCTCCTCGCTGGTGACCAGGACGTTGGAGATCTTGTCTTGGATGTAGCGGGGGCTAATGCCTTCCAGGCCCTCCCGCTTGGCCTCCTGCATCAGCTCCCGCACCGCCTCCTCCGTCCAGCCGGGGAGGAGCTTGCCGTCGTAGAGCTTGAGCTTCTGCATCAGGGTGAGCCCGGCCCGCCTCGGGGGTTCCAGCCGGGTCAGGACGGCCCAGGTGGCGGCCATCTCCAGGGTGTGGGGGGCGATGTGCTTGCCCCGCACCTTGGCGAAGTCCCGTTGGTAGATCTTCACCTCGTCGGAAACCCGGAGGATGTAGGGGACATCAATCTTGATGGTGCGGTCCCGCAGGGCCTCCATGTACTCGTTGGCCTGGAGTTTCCTGTATTCAGGCTCGTTCGTGTTGTGGCATACGATGCTCCCTACCCCACAAACAAAGTTGTGGAGCCCTTCGCAAGCGATGTCGTAAACCCATTCTCCCTGGGCGGGACGGCGGAATAGGCGGTGGGTGTACCGCTTGTGCCGGCCACCGGGCTTGCCCTCCCCAGAAACGTAGCGGATGCGGTAGGCGGGGGGTTTGCCGGGCCGGGGGTAGAAGTAGACGCTGTAGTCGTGTCCCAAAAGGCTTAGGAGAACCCCGACTTGGGCTGCCAACATGGGGGAGATGGTTTTGAACTCGCCGTAAAGGCGCTGGTATGCTTCCGAGCCCTTGCGTTGCGCCTGGCTAAGGGCACGCGACCCGTCGGTTTTGAGGAGTTCCTGCCAGGCGTGTTCCAGGTAGGTTTGGGGGAGGCGGAAGAGGAAGTCGGGGAGCCGCTTATTGGCTGCGCCCTTGCCGCAGTGGTGTTCAGCGAGGATCCGGATAGCCTCGGCACCCAGGTACAGCCGCCACGCGCTGTCTCGCTTAGAGCCTGAGTGGATGTAGCCCTTGGCGTCGGTGATGCGCTCATAGGCTGCTCTGACCCGCTCCAGTTCCTCCCGGTTGGCCGAGGAGATGACGATGCCCCCGTTGCGGGCATTCCCGTGCCCCTCGGTGGCGTACCAGATGAGAAGGGTGAGTGGGGCTTTAAGGTCTTCCTCGTCTTGGGGTAGGCGGTAGCGGGCTTTAAGGTTGGTGGCGTGGCGGGGAAGGTCTAGCCGAGCGAATCCGGTAGGCGAGGGGCGGGTGAGGCGGCGGGCGGCTAGGGCCAGGGTGAGTTCTTCCTCCATCACGAAGCCCGGTATCCCTTCTACCACGTTGATCTCCGAGGGCGGGGGGCAGAGGGGGGGTAGTTTGCGGATGGCGAGCAGCTCACGCCCCTCCTCGGGGTAGAAGACCTCCCCCTTTCGGTCGTAGAGGGAGTGGTTGGGCGTGGTCTCCACCACGCCCCACTTTTGGGCGGAGGTGAGGAGTTCCCCAAAGAAGCGGTGCCGGTAGAGGCCCAGCACCCGAGTCCAACGGACCTCTTTGGTTTGGGTGTCGTAGGCGAGGACCTCTAGACCTTCGGGCCGTTCCCCAAAGCGCTCGTGGAGCGCTTCCAGGGTTGTCCAGCCCGGTTGCCCCCGGTGGCGGAAGAGAATTGGGGTCCACCCTGCCACGCTGTGCCCGAGGATGATCTCATCTATGTCGGTCTGGGCAAACTTCTTGGACTTGATCTTGTGCTCCTGGCTGGCGGTGAGGAGGTCGTAGAGGAAGGCCACGTCCAGCTTCAGGATCTCAATGAACTCCACCAGGCCCCGGTTGGCGATGTTGAGCTCGCCGTCGAAGTTGAAGGCCCGGGGGTCGGAGTCGGAGCCGTAGATGGCCACCTTGCGGTAGTTGATGTCCCCGGTGAGCTCGGTGGCGTCCTGGTTCTTCTCGTCCTTGGGCTGGAAGGTGCCGATGCCCACCCGGTCCTTCTCCGAAAGGACCAGCCGCTTCACCCCCACCTCGTGCTCCAAGACCGCGGCCAGGTCCCCTTGGTGGCGGGCCAGGGCTTCCCGCATTTGGAAGCGGCACACCGGGCAGAGGTCCCCCTCCACCTCGAGGGGATACGGGTACTCGGGGTGAAGCGACCGTAGCTCCGCCAAGAACTCGTCCCGGATCTGCTTGGGCAGAAGGTGCAAGGGCTCCTCGTGCATGGGGCAGGGGAGGGGGCCCTCGGGTGTCTTCCAGTAGAAGGTGTAAAGCTTTCCCTCCTCCGTGCGGCTATAGGCTTCCAGCCCCTTCTTGAGGAGGCGGGCGATGGTGCTCTTGGCCGAGCCCACGGGGCCGTGGAGGAGGAGGATGCGCCGCTCGGGCCCCAGGCGGTGGGCCGCCGCCTTCAGGGTGGCCACCAGGCGCATGAGGGGCTTGTCCAGGCCGAAAATGGCGTCCTTGCCCCCCTCAAAGGGGTCGTCAAAAAAGCGGTAGTGGAGGAGCTTCTCCCGGAAGAGGGTGTACTCCTCCACCCCGTGGGCCAGGATCATGTCGTGGACCCGCTGGAAGCTGGTCCTCAGGGGCCTAGGGTCCTCCTTGAGGAGGCGCAGGTAATCGGCGAAGGAACCTTCCCAGCTTAGGGCCCGGTAGGCCTCGAGGTCCTGGCGGCGGCGAATGCGCTCCAGCTCGTTCATGTGCGCCCTCCTTCATAGGGGCTTGGCGGGAGTTGTCATAGCTTACCCCCATTGTAGCACGTCCCCGTGGGGAAATGTGGCCCGGGTCCTAGGCAAAAAGTCCGGAAACCCCCAAGATGTTAGTTTGGTTCAAAAGGCTAAGCTTCCCGCCAAAGCTCGTAAAACCCCCGGGCGTTGTGGAGGAAGTGGGCCAGGATGCCGGGGAGGAGGCTTTCCGTGAGGAGGTAGGCCCACCCGAAAAGAAGCCCGGCCACCCAGGTGTAGAGGGGGTAGGCGAAGGCCCGTCTGGGGGCGGGGTGGAGGAGGGCGAAGAGGAGGGCCTGGAGGAAGACCCCCACCCCTCCCAGCCAGGAGACCAAAAGGCCTTGCACGAGGCCCCGGAAGAACACCTCCTCCGCCACCCCGGAAAGGAGGGCCAAAAGCAGGAGGAGGGGAGGACCAACCCCCCCTTGTTTCAGCGCCCGGCCCAGCTCCTGGTGGAGGCTTTCCGCTTCCGCAAACGACCGGGGGAATAGGCGGCGGAAGAGGTGTTCCAGCCCCCAAAGGCCGAGAAGAAGGCCCAGGGCCAGCAAAAGGTCGCGCCCAAGGTGGGCTTCCCCGAAGGAAAGCCCCAGGAGGAGCATCCCCGAGGCCCCAAGGAGAAGGAGCCCTCCCTGGAGGAGGAGCAGGAACCTCAGGGGCAAGGCGCCTAGCCCTCGCCCAGGGAAAAGCCCTGGTCCAAGAGCTTCCGAGGGTAGGCGCGGAAGGCCAAGAGGGTTTCCGTGCGCTCCACCCCGGGAAGGCCCAAGATCCCCTGGGTCACGGCCTCGTCCAGCTCTTCAACGTCCTTGAGGCGCAGGAGGGCCACCAGGTCAAAGGGTCCGGTGACGGAGTAGACCTCCGCCACCTGGGGCAGCTCGGCGATGGCCTCGCCCAAGGCGGCGATGCGGTCCCCCCGGGCGCGGATGAGGACGAAGGCGGTGATCACGCCCCCATCATACGTCCAGGATCAGCTTGGGGCGGAAGCCCAAGGCGTCCGCCGCCACCAGGTGCAAGGGGATCCCCTGGTAGTTCTGCGGGAGCTTCCCGGGGTCGGCCCCGTGGAGGTGGCCGTAGACGATGGCGTCCGGCTTAGCCTCGGCGGCCCGTTCCAAAAGGGGCGTGGCTTCCCCCCCGGGGCCGAAGGGGGGAAAGTGGAAGGCCACCACCAGGTGGCGGTAGGTTTTCCCCGCTAGGTCGTTGAGGGAAAGCTTGAGCCTTTCCACCTCCCGGGCGAAGATCTTCTCGTCCTCGAGGCTTGCGGGCGGGTACTGCCAGCCCCGGGTGCCGGCCACCGCCACCCCTTCCAGGACCAGGGCGTCGTTTTGCAGGGCGTACATCCCCGGGGGCAAGACGGCGCGAAGGCGGCTGATGGAGGGCCACCAGTAGTCGTGGTTGCCCTTTAGGAGCACCTTCTTACCGGGCAAAGCGGCAAGGTCTAAGAGGTCGGGAATGGCCTCGCCGAGGCGCATGGCCCAGGAGATGTCCCCGGGGATGAGGACCAGGTCCCCTTCCCCCACCACCTCCCGCCAGCCCCGGAAAAAGGCCTCGGGATGTCCTTGCCAGGCGGGGCCGAAGACGCTCATGGGCTTGGGGTGAACGCGGGAGAGGTGGGGGTCGGCGATGGCATAGACCCGCATGGGCCATAGCGTACCCTAAAGGGGTGGGGAAGACGGAAGCTTTGGCCTACGCCTTTAGGCTCTTGGCCCGCCGGGGGCTGAGCCGGGCCCGCCTTCGGGAAAAGCTCCTCGCCCGCTTCCCCGAAGAGGAGGTGGAGGCGGCCTTGGTGCGCCTGGAGGAACTGGGCTACCTGAACGACCGGGCCTTCGCCGAAACCTTCGTGGCCGCCCGGCGCAAATACGGCCCCGCCAAGCTCCGCCGCCTCCTCTTGGCCCAGGGGGTGGCAGGGGAGGTGGTGGAGGAGGTGCTGGGGGAGGTGGGGGAAGCGGAGGTTTTGGAGGCGGCCTTAAGGGTGCTCCGCCGCTACCCCCGCCGGCACGAGCAGGCCAAGGCGGTGCGCTTCCTCCAGGGGCGGGGCTTTCCCCTGGGGGTGGCGCTGGAAGCCTACCGGCTTGCCAAGGAGGAGGAAAACGGGTAAAAAGGGCCCATGCCCGAGGTGCGCGCCGAGCGCTTCATCCCGGCCCCTCCCGAGAAGGTCTACGCCCTGGCCAAGGACTTGGAGGGGCTAAAGCCCTACCTAAAAGAGGTGGAAACCCTCAAAGTGCTCGCTCAGGAAGGTTCCCGCACTAGGAGCGAGTGGGTGGCGGTGGCCATGGGCAAGCGGGTGCGCTGGCTGGAGGAGGAGGAGTGGGACGACGCGAACCTCCGGAACCGCTTCTTCTCCCCCGAGGGGGATTTTGACCGCTACGAGGGCACCTGGGTGTTCCTGCCCGAGGGGGAGGGGACCCGGGTGGTCCTCACCCTCACCTACGAGCTCACCATCCCCATCTTCGGCGGGCTCTTGCAGAAGCTGGTGCAAAAGCTCATGCAAGAGAACGTGGAAAGCCTCCTTAAGGGCCTGGAGGAGCGGGTCCAGTCCGCCTAGTTGCGCAAGCCGCCCGTTTGTTCTACCATGGGCCCTGAAGCCGCCCATGTTTTTGCCGAACGGGGTGGCCTAAGAGCTTTCAGGAGGTCAAAGTGGAAACGTTGCGCGTCTCTTCCAAGTCCCGCCCCAACTCCGTGGCCGGCGCCATCGCGGCGCTTTTGCGCACCAAAGGCGAGGTGGAGGTGCAGGCCATCGGGCCCCAGGCGGTGAACCAGGCGGTGAAGGCCATCGCCATCGCTCGGGGCTACATCGCTCCCGACAACCTGGACCTGGTGGTCAAGCCCGCCTTCGTCAAGCTGGACCTGGAGAACGAGGAGCGGACCGCCCTGAAGTTCAGCATCAAGGCGCATCCCCTGGAGTCTTGAGGGCCGCGAACCCTAGGGCCCTGGCCCTCGCCCTCCTCCTCGAGGTGGAGCGAGGAGGAAGGGCTCAGCAGCTTTTAGACCGGGCGCTAGACCGGGTGGCTTGGCCGGAGCGGGACAAGGCCTACGTGACCCACCTGGTCTACGGCGCCTTGCGCCGGCTTCGGCTTTTGGACCATCTCCTCGCCCCCCACCTGCTCCGCCCTGAAGACCTGCCCCCCCAGGTGCGCTGGGCCTTGCGGCTTGGGGCCTTGGAGTGGCTCTTGGGCAAGCCGGACCACGCCCGGGTGAGCCCCTGGGTGGAGGCGGTGAAGGGGCGCTACCCCCGACTAGCTGGGCTCGTGAACGCCGTGCTTCGGCGCCTGGCGCCCCTCGAGGCCCCGGAGTGCGTGCGCCTATCCCTCCCCGACTGGCTCTGCGAAGCGTGGCGGGGGTTTTTGGGGAGCCTGGCTTTTGCCGAAGGCTTCAACGAGCCCGCGCCCCTTTTCGTCACCGCCGTGCGCCCGGTGGAGGGGCTAAAACCCGGGCCCATCCCCGATAGTTACGTTTGGGAAGGCCCCAAGGCCGACTTTCCCGCCCTCGGCCTCCAGCCGCAAAACCCCGCCTCCCTCTATGCCGCCCAGCTCCTGGAGGCGGGGCCGGGGGAGCGGGTCTTGGACCTCTGCGGCGGGGCGGGGCTAAAGGCCTTCCACCTGGCAAGCCGCGGGGCGGAGGTGGTTTCCTACGACCTAAACGCCAAGCGGCAGGAGGCGGGGAAGCGCACGGCGCAAAGGCTCGGCCTTCCGGTGGCCTACCGCACCCAAGACCTCACCCTTCCCATTCCCGAGCGGGCCAAGAAGGTGCTCCTGGACGCTCCCTGCACCGGCACGGGCACCTTCCGCGCCCACCCCGAGCTTCGCTACCGCCTTCGCCCCGAGGATCCAAGCCGCATGGCTGAGCTCCAGTTGAAGCTTTTGGAGACCGCCGCCTCCGCCACGGAGGAGGGAGGGGTGTTGGTCTACGCCGTCTGCTCCCTCACGGAGGAGGAGGGGGAGGGGGTGGCCCGGGCTTTCCTCGCTCGGCATCCCGAGTTCGTGCCCGAACCCTTTTCTTGCCCCTTCCCGGTGCTTCGGGAGGGCCTTGGGGTTTACGTGGCCCCGGAAGGAGGCCTGGACGGGTTTTATTACCTGCGCCTGCGGAGGGTAGACTCTAGGGCATGAGGCTTGCCTTTTTGGGCCTGGGCAAGATGGGCCGGAGCATCCTGAAAGGGGCCCTGGAGCGGGGCTTCCTCCGCCCCGAGGAGGTGGGGGTGGTGGGCCGCACGCCCGAGCGCACCCGGGAGTTGGCGGAGGCCTTCGGTATAAGGCCCTTGCAGGTCAAGGACCTGGCCCGGGCGGAGCGGGTGCTTTTGGCGGTGCAACCCCGGGACTTCCCCCACCTGGCCCCGGAGATCGCCTTTCCCCAGGTGGGCTACATCTCCATCATGGCCGGGGTGTCCACCGCGGTCCTTGCCCGCAGGCTGGACACGCGGCGGGTGGTGCGGGCCATGCCCAACCTGGCGGCGGTGATCGGGGAAAGCTCCACCGCCCTCACCGCGCTGCGCGAGGCCAAGGAGGCGGGGGATTTGGACTTCGCCCGGGCCCTTTTCGCCACGGTGGGGGACGTGTACGAGATCCCCGAGCACCTCTTTGACCCCTTCACCGCCATGTCCGCCTCCGCCCCCGCCTATTTGGCGGTGGTGGCGGAGGCCTTGGCGGACGCCGGGGTGAAGATGGGCATGCCGAGGGCCCTGGCCCTGCGCCTGGCGGCGGAGGCCTTGGCGGCCACGGGGGAACTCCTCAAGACCCGCCACCCCGCACAGCTCAAGGACGAGGTGGCAAGCCCCGGGGGCACCACCATCCACGGCCTTCACGCCCTGGAGGCCCGCGCCCTCCGCGCCGCCTTCTACGAGGCGGTGGAGGCGGCCACCCGGCGGGGGCACGAGCTGGGGGAGGCGGAGTAGGTGCGCTTCCTGGCGCTTCTTCCCCTTTTCCTCCTGGCCTTGGCCCAGGCCTTCCCCCCAGGGGGAGGCCGCTACGCCTACTCCGACAGGACGCTCCAGGAACTCCTCCCGCACCCGGAGGGCTTCCGCCTGCGCTACCGGAAGGAAGGGCGGGTATTCCGGGAAGACCGGCTCCGCCTCGCCCCGGAAGGGGTGTACCTCCTGGGGGTGAGCTTCCCGGAGGGGTATTTCCCCTTTGACCCTCCCCTCCTCCTCTACCCAAACCCCTTGGGTCCGGGGGTGGCCTGGGGGGGAAGCGCCCGCTTCCTTGGGCAACGGGTGGCCCTCTCCGCCCGGGTGGAGGGCGTGGAGGGGGTAAAGGTGAGGGCGGGTGCCTTCAACGCCTACCGGGTGCGGGTGGCCTACACCACGGAGAAGGGAGGAACCGACCTCAAGGAGCTCTACCTGGTTCCGGGCCTGGGGGTGGTGGCCTACCGGGCGGGGGAGGCTTGGGTGGAGCTCCTCCGCTTCACCCCAGGTGCGCCTTGAAGGAGTAGCGGAGGATCTCCCAATACATCCGCATCCGGTGGAGAAGCCCGGGGAGAAGGCCCCGCTTTTCCTCCTTCATCACCTGGCTCACCCCGGGAAGGGGCAGGTAGCGCACCCGCCAGCCCTGGGCCTTGGCGTGGCGGGTGAGGAGGAGCTCCAGGTCGTAGCGGGCTTTTTCCAGGCCCGGCACCCCCCGTAGCGCCCCCGTGCCCAGGGCCCTCTGCCCAGAGAGGAAGGGGGTGAGGCGCATGGCCAAATCCGTGGAAAGCCGCCCCCCCTGGAAGACGCCCACGGTCATCTCCGCCTCGCCGGCGCGCACGGGGTCCAGGAGGGCCTGGAGGTGTTCGGGCTTGAGCCCAAGGAGATCGGCGTCCAGGAGGATCACGTAAGGGGTGGCCACCCGCCCGAGCCCGGTGGCGATGGCCCCGCCCTTGCCCCGGTTCTCGGGGAGGCGCACCACCTCCGCCCCCGCCTCCTCGGCCCTTTGGGCCGTGCCGTCCTTGGAGCCGTCGTCCGCCACCACCACGGGAAAGCCCGCCTCCCGGGCCACCCGCACCACCCGGGCGATGGTGGCCTCCTCGTTGAAGGCGGGGATGAGGACCGTGGCCTCCATCAGCCCCCCAGAAGCCGCCTCAGGTCCTGGAAGGTGACCAGGAGGACGAGGAGGATGAGGAAGAGGAAGCCTAGGTAGTGGACCACCGCCTCCTGCTCGGGGCGGATGCGGAAGAGGCGGGCGAGGGCGAGGAGGAGGATCCGCCCCCCGTCCAGGGCGGGGATGGGGAGGAGGTTGAAGAGGGCCAGGGAGAGGTTGATGGCCGCCGCGAGCTCCACCAGGCGCAAAAGCCCCTCCTGCGCCGCTCTGCCCGTTTCCGCCACGATGCCCACCGGCCCCATGACCCCGCTATCCGGGTTGCCGGAGAGGACCCCAAGGAGCCCCCCCACCAGGGCCCGCACCATCTCCGGGCCGAAGGCCAGGGTGCGGCCCGCCGCCAAGGCGAGCCCTTCCCCAAAGCCCACCTTGCGGTAGACCACCTCCGGCTGGTAAACCACCCCAAGCCGCTCCATCCCCGCTTCCCAGGTGAGGGTGAGCTGGACCACTTCCCCCCGGCGCAGGAGGGAGAGGGTGTGGGTGCCGGGGGTCTTGACCCGCTCCAGGTCCTGGGGCCTTTGGAAGGGGGTGCCGTCCACGGCGAAGAGGACGTCCCCGGGCTTTAGCCCCACGCCTTCCGCCACGCTTCCCGGCACCACCTCCAAGACCACCGCCCGCCCCGTGGCCTCGGGCACCCCTTGGGCGCTGAAGAGGTAGCCCAAAAGCCCCCAGGCCAGGAGGACGTTCATCCCCACCCCGGCCACCAGGACGAAGAGCTTGCCCAAGAAGGGGAGGGTGTCGTACCCCCGGCCCCGCTCCTCGGGGAGGAGCCCCTCAATGTCGGCGTAGCCGCCCAAGGGGATGGCGGAAAGCCGCCACTCGGTGCCGAAGGCTTCCCGCCGCAGGAGGACGGGGCCGAAGCCCACGCTGAAGGCCTTGACCCGCACCCCCTGGAGGCGGGCGGCCAGGTAGTGCCCGAGCTCGTGGACGAAGACGCTCACGCCGATGATGAGGAGGAACCAAAGAAGGCTCATGTCCACCTCTTGGCCTCTTCCCGGGCCCAAGCGTCCACGGCGAAGAGGTTCTCCCATGTTAGGGGAAGGGTGGGGGTGGCTTCCAGGACCCGGGCGAGGATCGCTGGGATGCGGGTGAAGGGGATGCGACCCGCCAAGAAGGCCTCCACCGCCACCTCGTCGGCGGCGGAGACCGCCACCTGGGCCACCCCGCCCCTCCTTCCCGCCTCATAGGCTACCTCTAAGGCAGGGAAGCGGTTGGGGTCGGGCTCCAGGAACTCCAAGACCCCGGGGAGGGGAAGGTCTTTTAGGGGGGTTTCCGCCCGCTCGGGGTGGGTGAGGGCGTACTGGATGAAAAGCCGCATGTCCGTGGGGCCGAGCTGGGCTTTGAGGTTGCCGTCGGTGAAGCGCACCAGGCCGTGGACGTAGGCCTGGGGGTGGATGAGGACCTTGATCCTTTCCAAAGGGAAGCGGAAGAGCTCCTTGGCCTCCAGGACCTCGAGGCCCTTGTTGAAGAGGGTGGCGGAGTCTACGGTGACCTTGGGGCCCATCTTCCAACGGGGGTGGTTCAGGGCCATCTCCGGGGTCACCTGGGAGAGGTCCGCCGGTTCCTTGAGGAAGGGCCCTCCGCTGGCGGTGAGGATGAGCTCGGCCACGTCCTCCCGCCTTTCCCCCAAAAGGGCCTGGAAGAGGGCGGAGTGCTCCGAGTCCACGGGAAGGACCTCGGCCCCGTGGGCCTCCGCTTCCTGCCAGAGGAGGGGCCCCGCCGCCACCATGGCCTCCTTGTTGGCCAGGGCGAGGCGCTTGCCGCTTCTCACCGCCGCCCGGGTGGGGGAGAGGCCCGCCAGGCCCGGGATGGCCGCCACCGCCACCTCCGCCTCGAGGGCGGCCACCTCCTCCGGGGTGCCGAGCTTTAGCCCGGGAAAGCGCGCCTTGAGCGCGGGGTGCAAGCTTTCCTCCGCCGCCACCAGGAGGGGCTCCCACTCGGCGATCTGCTGGGAAAGCGCCTCCAGGTTCTTCCCCGCCGCTAGGCCCACCACCTTGTAGCCCCGCCAGCGGCAGACCTCCAGGGCCTGCCGGCCGATGGAGCCCGTGGAACCCAGGATCACGACCCTTTTCATGTGAAGAGCACCACCAGAAAGTACGTGAGGGGGAAGGTGAAAAGCAGGCTATCTATGCGGTCCAAAAGCCCCCCGTGCCCGGGAAGGAAGCGCCCGGAGTCCTTTACCCCGGCGAAGCGCTTGAGCATGGACTCCGCCAGGTCGCCCAGTTGCGCCGCCAAGGAGAGGAGGAGGCTAAAGAGCCAGAGCTCCAAAAGGCCGAAGGGAAACACCTCCCGCACCATTCCCGTGTAGGCCAAGAGGGCCAGAAAGCTCACCAGGATGCCGCCCAAGGAGCCTTCCAGGGTCTTCCCCGGGCTGATCTCCGGGGCGAGCTTCCGGCGGCCAAAGGCCCGGCCCACGAAGTAGGCCCCGATGTCCGTGGCGAAGCTGGCCACGATGGGGAGGCTTAGGGTCCAAAGGCCCAGGTGGCCATCGGGGGTTTCCCGCAGGAGGAGGACGTAGCCCAGGCTCCAAGGTAGGTAGAGGAAGGCGAAGAGGGTGAAGACGAAGCGGGTGAGGTCGGCGCCCCGAAGAAGCTCGTAGCTGAAGCTCGCCATGAGGAAAAGCCCCAAGGCCACCTCCCGCCAGGGGACCTGGGGAAAGTGCCAGTAAAGGGCGGGCAAGGAAAAGAGGTAGACGCCCACGCCCCCCAGGTAGAAAAGGGGCAGATTGAGACGGATGTCCCGCCGGGCCAGCATCTCCTTGAGTTCCAGCCCCCCCAGGAGGAGGACCAGGACCAAGGTGGGCAGGATGAGGGCCACCCCGGCCCAGAGGACGAGGAGGAGAAGCCCCGCCCCCACCAAGGCGGAAACCACCCGGGTGGGGAGGTCCTCCCGTCCGGTCATCCCGAACCCCCAGCAAAGGGGGGCGGCTTGCCCACCCCTAGCGCCGGCACCCCGCCCCTCGCCCTGGGCCTAGCCCAGGATCTCCTGCTCCTTCTTCTCCAAAAGCTCGTCCGCCTTGGCGATGAACTCGTCGGTGATCTTCTGGATCTCCGCCTCGGCCCGCTTGGTGTCGTCCTCGGAGAGGTGGAGGTCCTTGGCGAGCTTTTTGAGCTTTTCCAGGGCCTCGCGCCGGATGTTGCGGATGGCCACCCGGCCTTCCTCGGCGTAGTGCCGGGCCGCCTTGACGAGCTCCTTGCGCCTTTCCTCCGTGAGGGGGGGGATGTTGATGTAAAGGGCGTCCCCCTTGTTGGCGGGGTTGAGGCCGAGGTCGGAGTCGCGGATGGCTTTTTCAATGGCTTTTAAGGCGTTTTGGTCCCAGGACTGGACCACCAGGGTCCGGGCGTCCGGGGCGCTGACGGTGGCGATCTGGTTGAGGGGGACGTGGGTGCCGTAGTACTCCACCTTGAGGTGGAGGAGAAGCGCGGGGTTGGCCCGCCCCGAGCGCAGGCCCGCCAGGTTGTGCTCCAGGGCCTCGAGGCTCTTTTGCATGTGGCTTCGGGTTTCCGCGTACAGCTCCTTCAGGGTCATGGCGCCTCCTTTCTAGGTGTGGATGAGGGTGCCCACCTTTTCCCCCTGGATAATACCCACCAAGGCGCCCGGCTTGAAGATGTCAAACACCACGATGGGAAGCCCCGCCTCCATGCACAGGGTGATGGCGGTGGTGTCCATGACCTGGAGGCCGCGGTTTAGGACCTCCAGGTAGGTGAGCTCGTCGAAGCGCACGGCGTTTGGGTTCTTGCGGGGGTCATCGGAGTAAACCCCGTCCACCTTGTTCTTGGCCATGAGGACCACCTCGGCCCCCACCTCCAAGGCCCTGAGGGCGGCGGCGGTGTCGGTGGAGAAGAAGGGGTTGCCCGTGCCCCCGCCGAAGATGACGATGCGCTCTTTCTCCAGGTGCCTCAAGGCGCGGCGGCGGATGTAGGGCTCCGCCACCTGGGTGATGGTGAGGGCGGTCTGGACCCGGGTGGGGATGCCCAAGGCCTCCAGGGCGTCCTGCAGGGCCAGGGCGTTCATGATGGTGGCCAGCATGCCGATGTAGTCGGCGGTGGCCCGGTCCATGCCCACGCCTTGGCGGGCCCCGCGCCAGAGATTCCCAGCCCCGATGACGATGGCGAGCTGCACCCCGGTTTCGTAGGCGGCCTTGATCTCCCGGGCCAAGGCCTTGGTGGCCTCGGGCTCTATGCCGAAGCCGTTGGAGGTTAGGAACTCGCCGGAAAGCTTGAGGAGGACGCGCTTGTACTTCATGGCTCTAGGAAAAACCGGGGCCCTTGGGGTTTGGGCCCCGGCTTGGCCGCATGGCTTACGCCCCCAGTTCCAGGCGGCAGAAGCGCCGCACCACGATGTTTTCCCCGGTCTTGGCGATGGCCTCTTGGATGAGCTCCTTCACCTTGACCTTCTCGTCCTTGACGAAGGGCTGTTCCAGGAGGACCACCTCCTCCAGGTACTTCTTCAGGCGGCCTTCGGCGATCTTCTCGGCGATCTGCTGCGGCTTGCCCTCGTTGAGGGCGGCCTGGATGTAGATCTGCCGCTCCTTCTCCAGCTCCTCCGCCGGGATCTCCTCGGCGGAGATGTAGCGGGGGTTCATCATGGCGATGTGCATAGCCAGGTCCTTGGCCAAGGCCTGGAAGAGCTCGTTGCGGGCCACGAAGTCGGTTTCGCAGTTGAGCTCCACCAGGACGCCCACCCGCTGGTTGTGGTGGATGTAGTGGCCGATGATCCCTTCGCGGGCCTCCCGCTCCGCCTTCTTGGCGGCCTTCATGGCCCCCCGCTCCCGGAGGAGCTGCACCGCCTTTTCCTCGTTCCAGCCGGCGTCCTCGAGGGCCTTCTTCACGTCCATCATCCCGGCCCCCGTGGCCTCGCGCAGCTTCTTGATGAGTTCCATCTGGCTCATGCTTCCACCTCGTCCTCGCCGCCAAAGTCCTCGGTGGCCGTCTGGGCCTGGCGCTCCGCTTCTTCCACCAGGGCGTAGGAGGGGGAGGGCTCCACTACCCCGCCCCGGGCTTCAATGATCAGGTCCGCCGCCCGGGAGAGGATGAGCTGGATGGAGCGGATGGCGTCGTCGTTGCCGGGGATGATGTAGTCCACCAGGTCGGGGTCGGAGTCGGTGTCCGCCAGGGCGATGACGGGGATGAAGAGCTTCCTCGCCTCCCGCACCGCGATGGCCTCCTTGGTGGGGTCCACCACGAAGATGGCGTCGGGCAGGCGCTTCAGGCGGCGGAAGCCCGAGAGGTACTTCTGCAGGCGCTCCAGCTCGTGTTTCAGGCGCACCTGCTCCTTCTTGGGCCGCTCTTGGATGGCTTCGGAGCCGAAGAGGGCCTCCAGCTCTTCCAGGCGGTTCACCCGCTGGGCGATGGTCTTGAAGTTGGTGAGCATCCCGCCCAACCAGCGCTGGTTCACGTAGGGCATCCCCGCCCGGTCCGCCTCCATGCGCACGATGTCCTGGGCCTGCTTCTTGGTGCCCACGAAGAGCACCGTGCCGCCCCGCATGGCCAGGTCCTCGAGGAAGCGGAAGGTGCGCTCCAGCTCCACCATGGTCTTCTGCAGGTCAATGATGTGGATGCCGTTGCGCTCCGCATAGATATAGCGGGCGAACTTGGGGTTCCAACGCTTGCGCTCGTGGCCGAAGTGGACCCCGGCTTCCAAAAGTTCCTTCACGCTGATGTTTACAGGCATATTCCTCCCGTTCGGGGAAGGTTGGGCTTGGCGTTACCCGTGCGCCGGCCTCGTTCCCGCAGGACCTTCCCCTGCCTGACGGGCTGGTCCGGCACACCTCTCCGATTATAGGGGGGCTTTCCCCTTTGCGTAAGCCCCCCCTTTGGGCTATACTCCCTAGGGCATGGGGCGGTAGCTCAGAGGGAGAGCACCCGCCTTGCAAGCGGGAGGTCAGGGGTTCAAATCCCCTCCGCTCCACCAGGCACAAGGGCCGGGAAACCGGCCCCTTTTTTATGATGGCCCTATGGCCCCAAGGATCCTCTTTCTGGGGGCGGGAAACCGGGGTTTCGCCTATGCGCGCCACGCCACCGCCTTGGGGGCGGCGGTGGTGGGGGTGGCCGAGCCCCGGCGGGAGCGGCGGGAAGCTTTCCAGAAGGCTTTTGGGGTGGAGCGGGCCTTCACCACCTGGCAAGAAGCCCTGGATGCCCCGCGCATAGGGGAGGCCGCCATCGTGGCCCTCCCCGACCGCCTGCACAAGGAGGCGGCGGTGGCCCTCATGGAGAAGGGCTACCACCTCCTCCTGGAAAAGCCCATCGCCCCCACCTGGCCCGAGGTGGAGGAGGTGGCGAAGGCCAAGGCGAAAACCGGCCGCCTGGTGGCCGTGGCCCACGTTCTCCGCTACACCCCCTACGCCCAGGCCCTCAAAGCCCTCCTCCGGGAAGGGGCCATCGGGGAGGTGGTGTCGGCGCAGCACCTGGAGCCCGTGGGCCACTGGCACTACGCCCACAGCTTCGTGCGGGGGAACTGGCGGAAGGAGGCGGAGTCCAGCTTCTTCCTTTTGGCCAAGAGCGTGCACGACCTGGACTGGCTCCTTTTCCTCCTGCCGGGGGAGGTGGCGCGGGTGGCCTCCTTTGGGGGGCTTTACCACTTCCGGCCGGAGCGGAGGCCGGCTGGGGCGGCGGAGCGTTGCCTGGCCTGCCCGGAAGGGGTGGAGCGCCGTTGCCCCTTTTCCGCCAAGCGCATTTACCTGGAGGCCTTTGACCGGGGGGAGCGGGGCTGGCCCCTGGACGTGGTGGCCTTCCCCCTGACCCGGGAGAACCTCCTGCGGGCCCTGGAGGAGGGCCCCTACGGGGAGTGCGTGTACCTGGGGAGGAACGACGTGGCGGACCACCAGGTGGTGGTTCTGGAATACAAGGATGGCAAAACGGCGAGTTTCCACACGGAAGGGCTATCGCGGATGCGGTTCCGGGAGACCAGGCTTTTCGGCACGGAGGGAGAATTGTACGGGGATGGGCGGTACCTGCGCCTCTCTCACTTTGTGAAGGGGGAGCGGGTGGTAGACCTGGAGCTGGAGCGGGAAGGCTCCGTGCGCACCGGGCACGGGGGCGGGGACTTTGGGCTCATGCGGGCCTTCTTGCAGGCGGTGGCAAAGGAGGACGAAAGCCTCCTAGAGCCCTTCCCCGAGGCGGTCTACGCCCACCGCCTGGCCTTCCTCGCCGAGGAGGGGCGGCGTTTGGGAAGGGTGATGGAAACACAAGGCCCCTAGCCTTAGGGCTAGGGGCGCATTCTTGGCGGAGAGGGCGGGATTCGAACCCGCGAGGCAGGTTTAAGCCCGCCTACACGATTTCCAGTCGTGTCCCTTCAGCCGCTCGGGCACCTCTCCAAGCGCCGACCTTGAGTCTAGCAAGGCCCATTCCTAGCGTCAAGTAATCTTAAAGGCGTGCGGGTGGTGGTGGCCCACGAGAACCTGGACTTTGACGCCCTGGGCTCCATGGTCCTGGCGGGGAAGCTTTTCCCGGGAAGCCTCCTCGCCTTGGTGGGGGGCCTCGAGGGTCCCCTGAAGGACCTCGCGCCCCTTCTGGAGGACCGCCTGGACCTGGTGCCCGCCGCCGAGATCTCCCTGGACAAGGTGTCCGAGGTGGTCCTGGTGGACAACGCCCGCCCCGAGCGCATTGGGCCATTCAAGGCCTTGGTGGGGAAGGTTCCCTTCCTGGTCTTTGACCACCACCCCAAGGCCCCGGGGGACGTGCCCGCCGTGGGGGGGAGGGTGCAGGCGGTGGGGGCCACGGTGAGCCTTCTCCTTCCCCTCCTTCTGGAGCGGGGGCTCAGCCTCACCCCCTTGGAGGCTACCTTGGCCTACGCCGGGGTGTGGGAGGACACTGGGGGGTTTAGCTTCCCGTCCACCACGGCCCTGGACCTGGAGGCGGGGCGGCTTCTTCTGGAGATCGGGGCGGAGGCCTGGCGGGTGAGGGAGTGGGTTAGGCCCCACCTCTCCGAGGAGGCCCGAAGCGTCTTAAAGGCCCTCCTTAGGAGCGCCCGGGTGGTGGAAAGGGAGGGCTTCCGCCTCCTCGTGGCGGAGGCCAAGGAGGAGGGGTACGTGCCCGCCCTGGCTCCCTTGGCCCACACCCTCTTGGACCTCCACGAGGCGGAAGGGGTGCTCCTGGTGCTCCGCCTAGGGAAGGAAACCCTCCTCATCGCCCGGAGCAAGGCCCGGCTGGACGTGGCTCGGTGGTTAGGAGAGGTGGGGGGCGGGGGGCATCCCCGGGCAGCCTTCGCCCGGGTGCGGGGGGTTAAGGGGGCGGTGCGGCGCCTCCTCCAAAGCCTTCCCCGGTACCTGGAGCCGGAGCCCACCCTGGGCGAGGCCATGACCGCCCCCGTGGAAACCCTAGCCCCCACCTCGGTGAGGGAGGCCCTCCGCCTTTTGGAGGAAAGGGGCTACGGGGCCATGCCCGTGGTGGTGCCCGGGGGGGAAGGGGTGAGGGTCTTGGGCTTAGCCCGGCGGCGGGACCTGAAGAAGGCGGAGCGGCTGGGCCTGGGGGACCACCCCGTGGAGGGGTTTTTGGCCCGGGCGGTGGTTCTCCCCCCAAGGACGCCCCTTTCCCAGGTGGAACAACACCTGAAGGAGGGCGGAGGGCGGGTACTTGTGGGCGAACGGGTGGGGGAAGGGTGGCAGCTTCTTGGCATCTTCACCCGCACGGACCTCTACCGGAGGCGGCCACTAGGGGAAAAGCCCGTGGGGGAGAGGGTTCTGGAGGCACTTCCCGAGGGGGCGAGGCGGGTCCTGGAGGCCTTGAAGGAAGCCTTTCCCCAGGGCCTCTACCTGGTGGGCGGGGCGGTGCGGGATGCCCTTTTGCTCCGCTCGGGGCCTGACATAGACCTGGTCCTGGAGCCGGAGGTCCGGGTGGAGGCGGTGGCCCGCTATTTGGTGGAGCGTTTTGGGGGTAGCTTTTCCCTCCACTACGCTTTTGGCACCGGGCGGGTGCGGCTTCCCTTCGGCCTGGTGGTGGATTTGGCTGAAAGCCGGGAGGAGGTCTATCCCTATCCCGGGGCGCTTCCCAAGGTCCGCCCGGCCCCCATCACCAAGGATCTGGAGCGGCGGGACTACACCGTGAACGCCATGGCCCTCTCCTTGGCCACCCGGGAGCTTTTGGACCCTTACGGGGGGCTAAAGGACCTCGAGGCCCGCCTCCTCCGCCCTCTCCACCCCCTTTCCTTTGTGGAGGACCCAAGCCGCATCGTTCGCGGGGCGCGCCTTGCGGCCCGGCTTTCCTTCCGCTTCGCCGAGGAGGCCTTAAAGGCCCTTCCCCCGGCCCTTCTCCCCGAGGTCTTGAAGACAGCGAGCCAAAGCCGCCTTAGGGACGAGCTCCTTCTGACCTTGGAGGAGGACACCTTTTACCAGGCCCTGGCCCTTTTGGAGGAGTTAGGCGCCCTAAGGCCCCTGTACGGCCTAAGCCTTCCCCCCAAGGAGCCCTTCGCCCAGCTCAAGCCCCCTGAGGGGCCCCACCCCGAGCGCCTTTTGGTGGAGGCGAGGCTTTTGGTCCTCCTCTTCTTTCAGGAAGACCCCCTGGCCCGGGCCCAGGCCCTCTGGCTTTCCCGGAAGCTCCGGGAGGGGCTCTCCCTTCTCCTCAGGGCGCAACGAAGGGAAGAGGTGGAGCGGGAAGCCCTGGCCAAAGAACCCGTGCGTAGTGCCTTCCTCGCCCTTTTTCCCGAGCGGGAAGCCTGGCTTCTGGAAAGACCCAGGACCCTTCGGGGCCGTGACCTTTTGGAGCTTGGCTTGAAGCCGGGGCCCAAGGTGGGGGAGATCCTCCGCCGGGTGGCGGAGGCCCGGGCCCGGGGCGAGGTAAAGACCTTTGAGGAGGAGCTTGAGCTTGCCCGTAAACTGGTGGGGGATGGGACTCTTTCCGCTCCTTAACGACCCGCCGGTTTTCGTTTTGGCCTTCCTCCTGGGGGCCTTGGGCCTCATGCTCCACAACCTCTTCCAGGCTTGGCTCGCCCACCGCTACGGGGAGGTGGCCCCCAGGCGCTACGGCTTTCTTTCCCTGGACCCCCGGGTTCACCTCGAGCCCTTGGGCCTGGTCCTCCTGGTCCTTTTGGGCTTCGGCTGGCCCCGCTTCGTGCCCACGGGGCTTCCCGGGCGGAAGGGAGCTTGGGTGGCCCTCATGGGACCCTTGGGCTTTTTTGTGGCCGCTTTCCTATACGGGCTTTTGGCCCGCTTCCTCCCGTACCCTTTTGGCGAGGGTTTCCTGGTGGGGGAACAGCTAATGCTCCTTCACGCCGCAATCTATCTTTTTCCCGTACCGCCCTTGGACGGGGCCAAGGCTCTTTACGCCGTGGGCGGGCCGGAGGCGCGGCGGTTTTTGGACCAGCTGGCTGGCTACGGGCCCCTGGGCTTTATCCTCGTCTTCTTAGTCCTCTCCTACACCGGGGTGACGGGCGCGGTGGTCCAGGGGCTTGGGGGCCTCCTGGGTACCCTCTACCGGGCGCTTGGCTTATGATTGCCCTGCTGGAGCAAGACCCCCTGGCCTTTTTCCTGGCCTTTTTTGCCCTCCTCCTAAGCCTCACCCTGCACGAGTGGGGGCACGCCTACGCCGCCTTCCGCTTTGGGGACCCCACGGCCGAACGCTTGGGCCGGCTCACCCTGAATCCCTTAAAGCACCTGGATCCCTGGGGCACCCTGCTCCTCCTTCTGGTGGGCTTTGGTTGGGCCAAACCGGTGCCCATAAACCCCGTGGCCTTTCGCGCTTACCGGTTCGGCCTTTTCGTGGTTTCGGTGGCGGGAATCGTCCTAAACCTTTGTCTCGCCGTGCTCTTTGCCCTCTTGGTGCGAGGGTTTTTTGCTCTAGACCCTTGGGCGGTGGCCCTGGCCTTCCGGGGGGAGGGGGGTGGGGTGGTGGGGGTCTTGGCGCTGGCTTCTTTTTACGCCAGCTCCATCAACCTGGTCCTGGCGGTCTTCAACCTCCTGCCCATCCCGCCTTTGGACGGGTCCAAGATCCTGCAAAGCCTCCTGCCCCTTTCCTGGCACCCGTTTCTTTGGCGGCTGGAGCAGTACGCCTGGCTTTCCTTTCTCCTCCTCCTCACCGTGCTTCGGGGACCGGTGCAGGAGGTCTTGCGCTGGGCACGGCGGGTGTTTTTCGGGTTTTTCTTCGGCTAAACTTCTCCCATGCGGGTCCTGAGCCTGGTCCTCGTGGTCTTGGCCTTGCTCCTCCTCTTTCCCGCCCTCCTGCCCCTTTTGGGTTGGCTCAACTGGATGGTCCTGCCCTTAGCCCTTCTGGGGGCGGGGCTTGGGGTGTTGAGCGGGGAGGAGCGGGCGTTCAAGCTGGGCCTTTTGGTGATGGGGGTTTCCGCTTTACGTCTCCTTTTGGGCGGGGGCCTCCTCTAGCCAGGCGCGGAGGACCTTAAGGTTCCAGGCGTCTTCTTCCGGGCTCCTTGGGGTTTCCAGGATAAAGAGGCGGCCTTCTAGCCGGGGGTCTAGGAAGACGCCCTTTAGCCCTTCGCCGATTTCCCCCTGAAGGAGGTGGGCGTGGTGGTCTATGTGGCGGCCTAAGCCCCCCACGGAGTCGTTCAGGTGGACCACGGGCACCCGGTCCAGGCCCACGGCCCGGTCCAAGGCGGTGAGGACGCCGGCGGGGTCTCCCTTCACGTCGTACCCAGCGGCGAAGGCGTGGCAGGTGTCCAGGCAGACCCCTAGGGGGGTGTCGGCGATGAGCCACGCTAGCTCCTCAAACTTCATCCCCACCTTCTCCCCGCCCCCGGCGGTGTTTTCTAGGAGGAGGGTGGGGCGGTCCTTGACCCCGGCCAGGCGGAGGGCTTTAAGCGCCCCTTCCTTCACCCGCTTGGGGTCCCCGGAGCCGGGGTGGACCACCACGTACTCCACCCCCAGGAGACGGGCCTTTTCCAGGTCGTCCGCCAGGCTCATCACGCTCTTTTCCCAAAGCTCTCCCTCAGCCCCTAGGTTCACCAGGTAGGAGGCGTGGATCACGGCGGGAAGGTCCGCCATCTCCCTCAGAGCTCGGAAGGCTTCCACCTCGCCGGGGGAGAGGGTGCGGGTTTTCCAGGACCTTGGGCTTTTGGCGAAGATCTGGAAGCAGGAGAGCCCCAGGGACATGGCCTCCTCCACCGTCCCCGCCACTCCCTTTTTCCCGGCGATGGAGAGGTGAAACCCGTAGCGCCTCATGGGAGCACCTCCAGCCGTACTCGGGTGGCGGAGAGCGCCCCGATGGCCTTGGCGGCGGCGTAGGAGAGGTCAATGATGTACCGGCCGCCGAAGGGGCCGCGGTCGTTGATGCGCACCACCACGCTCCGTCCGTTTTTGAGGTTGGTCACCCGCACCCGGGTGCCGAAGGGGAGGCTGGGGTGGGCGGCGGTGAGGGCGTGCATGTTGTAGACCTCGCCGCTCGCCGTGCGCTTGCCGTGGAAGCCGGGGCCGTACCAGACGGCGAGGCCCTCTTGCTGGAAGCGGTTGGAAGGGGCTTCCTTGGCGCTTACACGGAGCACCTGCCCGGGGCGGATGAGGTCGGAGGAGAGGCCGTTAAGCCGCTTGAGTTCCGCCACGCTGAGGCCGTGGGCCTTGGCGATGCGGAAGAGGGTGTCCCCCTTTTGCACGGTGTAGGTCTGGGCCAGGGCGGGGAGGAGGAGAAAGGCCAAGGGAAGTAGGCGCACCTAGACCTCCTGCCAGCCTCGAGGGTAGCGGGAAAGAAGCTCAATCCCGTCCTCGGTGATGAGGACGAGCTCCTCAATCCGCACGCCGCCCACCCCCGGGAGGTAAACCCCTGGCTCCACCGTGACCACCATGCCTGGCTCCAGGACCTCCTCGGTGTAAGGGGAAAGGGCGGGTCCCTCGTGCACGGCAAGCCCCACTCCGTGGCCCAAGGAGTGGACGAAGTAGCGGTCCAGGCCAAAGCGCCCAAGCTCCTCCCGGGCCAGGGCGTCTATTGCCTTGCCGGTGCGGCCAGGGCCTAAGGCTTCCAAGGCCCGCTCCAGGGCGGAAAGCACCGCCTGGAAGGCGCGCTTGAGCTCGCCCTCCACCCTGCCCAGGGCCACGGTGCGGGTCATGTCCGAGTGGTACCCCGCCACCTTGGCCCCAAGGTCCAGCGTGACGAGCTCCCCCGCCTCCAGGCGCTTTTCCGAGGCCCCGGCGTGGGGAAGGGCCCCCCGCACCCCCGAGGCCACGATGGGGGGGAAGGCCACGCCCTCGGCCCCCCGTCGCCTTAGGAAAAACTCCAGCTCCAAGGCCACCTCCCGCTCCTCCACCCCCGGCTTGAGGAGGGAGAGGGCGTGGGCCAGGGCTTCCTCCGCCAAGGCTTGGGCTCTCTGGATGGCGGCCACCTCTTCCGGCGTTTTCTTGAGCCTGAGGCGCTCCACCACCCCCTTGGTGGGCACCCATTCCGCTGGGGAGAGCTCCCGGAGGCGCTCCAAGGCGGCGTAGGGGAGGTGTTCCGCCTCAAAGCCCACCCGCCCCTTTAGGCCCTGGAGGAGGGCTTCCTTCTCCTCCCGCCGAAGGACCTTGGCGGGGATGCGGCTTTCCCGTTCCGCCTCGGGGTAGCGGGGGTCGGTGAGGAGGAAGGCCCCCTCCTCGGCGATGAGGACCTGGGCGTCTTCCGGGTGGGGGAAGCCGGAAAGGTAGCGGACGTTCTCCGGCCGGGTGATGTAGAGGGCGTCAAGCCCTAGGGGCGCTAGGAGGTTCCTGAGGTCCTGCACGGGGGTACTATATCACTCCCCCAAGCGCACGCCCTCGTAGAGGGCGGCCACCTCGAGGGTCACCGGGGGGCAGGAAAGGGTGAGAGCGTCCCCTGGCCCCAAGGCCAGGTAACGGAAACCCTCTCCTTCGCGCAAGTAAGCCTCCAGGGCCACCCGTTCCGTGTGGACCAGGAGGTAGGCGGTCAGGCTGGGAAGGCGAAGGTAGTGCCAAAGCTTTTTCCCTCGGTCCAGCGCCTCCGTACTCGGGGAAAGGATTTCCACCAAGAGGCAGGGGGCTTCCTCGTAGAGGGGGGAGGAGGAAGGGGCGCAGACCACCATGAGGTCGGGGTAGAAGACGGTGTCCTCGGCGACCTTTAGCCTGCGGTCTGCCGCGTAGGCCTCGCACCCCTGGGCCAGGGCGGACGGGGCAAGCCGGAGGAGGAGGCGGGTGAGGAGCTGGTTGTGGGCCCGCCCGGCCCCGGCCATGGCCCAGAGGGAGCCCTCCACCAGGTGGTGGCGCCAAGGACTTTCCTCTTCCAACCGGAGGTAGGCCTCGAGGTCCAGCCCTTTGCGGGCGGGCTCGCCCATGGCCTCAGTCTACCCGCTCCAGGCTAAAGCGCGCCCTACCCTCCTCGTCCGTCACCTCCGTGGTGTGCCCGGGGAAAAGCCCCTCGCCGAACTCCCGGGCCAAAACCTCTTCGGCGATCCAGGTCCCGTGGCGTTTCAAGGCCTCTTGGTAGGAGCCTTCCGCCTTGTAGCCCACGCGGATGCGGTCGGAAACCTTCAGGCCCATCTCCTTGCGGGCCTGTTGCAGGTGGCGGATGAGGTCGCGGGCGAGGCCTTCCAGGCGAAGCGCCTCGGTCACCTCCACCTTTAGCGCCGCCACGTACCCCTCCTTCTCCAGGGCCTCGTACCCTTGGGGGGCCTGGGCCTCGAGGAGGACCTCCTCGGGCAGGAGGGTGAGGGTTGCGCCCTCCACCTCGAGGGGGATGGCCTCGCCCTTGAGGGCCAGGGCGGCCACCCGATTTCCCTCCCGCTCCAGGGCTTCCCGGATCTTGGGGACGAGCCTGCCGTACTTGGGGCCCAGGGCCTTTAGGTTCGGGAGGACCCGGTGGGTAAGCACCTCCTCCCCCGGCTCCAGAACCCGCACCTCCTTGACGTTGAGCTCCTCGGCGATTTCCTCAGCGAAGTGCTTGAGGCCTTCCCGCTCCAAGGGGGTGGGGGCGGTGACGAGGAGGAGGGGAAGGGGCATGCGGGTCTTCACCCCGCTTCTCGCCCGGGCAGCGCGGGCGAGTTCCACCACCTTGAGGACCGCCCGCATCTTGGCCACGAGCTCCCGGTCCCAAAGGGCCTCCTCCACCTCGGGCCAGTCCGTGAGGTGAACGCTTTCTGGCGCCATGGGGTCCACGCTCCGCGCCAGGTTTTGCCAGAGCTCCTCGGCCAAATAAGGGGTGAAGGGGGCGGTGAGCTTGGCCACGGTGAGGAGGGCCTCGTACAAGGTGGCGTAGGCCGCTTCCCGGTCCAGGGCGTCCTCGTTCTTCCAGAAGCGGCGGCGGTTCCGGCGCACGTACCACTGGGAGAGGTCCTCCACCACGAAGTCCCGGATGGCGCGGCTGGAGGTGGTGGGGTCGTAGGCCTCGAGGGCCTCCGTCACCCGGTGCTTCAGTTCCTGGAGCCGAGCCAGAAGCCAGCGGTCCATCTCGGGACGGGCCTCGGGCGGGGGCGGGTTTGTGAGGTCCGGGCGGTCCAGGTTGGCGTAGGTGACAAAGAAGCTATACACGTTCCACAGGGTGAGGAAGTAGTCCCGCACCGTCTCCCGCACCAGGTTGGGGCCAAAGCGGCGGTCGGCCTCGGGCGGGGCGGAGACGTAGATGTACCACCTCAGGGCGTCGGCCCCGAACTCCCGGAGGATGTCCCAGGGGTCCACCACGTTCCCCTTGGACTTGGACATCTTCTGCCCCTTCTCGTCCAGGATGAGGCCGTGGCAGATCACGTTTTTAAAGGCGATGGAGCCGAAGAGCATGACCCCGAGTTGGTGGAGGGAGTTGAACCAGCCCCGGGTCTGGTCAATGCCCTCGGAGATGAAGTCGGCGGGGAAGCTTTCCTTGAACTCCTCCTCTCGCTCAAAGGGGTAGTGCAAGGAGGCGAAGGGCATGGCCCCGGAGTCGTACCAGACGTCAATCACGTAGGGCACCCGCCGCATGGTGCCCCCGCAGGCGCAAGCGAGCTCCACCCGGTCCACATAGGGCCGGTGGGGGTCAAAGGGCTCGGGAAGGGGGCCGGTGGCCCGCTTGCGGAGCTCGGCGAAGCTCCCGATGGCCTCCTCCTTGCCGCAGGCCTCGCAGACCCAGATGGGCAAGGGCGTGCCCCAGTAGCGGTTGCGGCTTAGGGCCCAGTCCACCAGGTTCCTGAGCCACTCCCCGTACCGCCCCTCCTTGATGTGGGGGGGAACCCAGTTAATCTCCTGGTTTTTCTTGAGGAGCTCCTCTTTGAAGCGGGTGTTTTGAATAAACCACGTTTCCGTGGCGTAGTACATGAGGGGAGTGGAGCAACGCCAGCAGTGGGGGTAGTTGTGCAGGTAGGGCTCCTCCTTGAAAAGAAGGCCCCGGGCTCTCAGGTCCTTGAGGATGGCCCGGTTGGCCTCGCGGAAGAAGAGGCCCTTGAAGGGTTCCACCAGGAGCTTCCCCTCCTCGTCCACGGTTTTCAAAAGGGGGAGGCCGTAGGCCCTGGCCGTCTCCAGGTCCTCGGCGCCGAAGGCGGGGGCCTGGTGGACGATGCCCGTGCCGTCTTCCCGGCTCACGTACTCCGCCAGGACCACGAAGTAGCCCCTTTCCACCCCTTGGGGGTAAGGGGGGGTGTAGGCCAGGCCCTCCAGCTCCTTGCCCAAGAAGGTTTTGAGGATGGGGGTTTCCTCCCCGAGGAGCTTCCGGCCCAGGCCTTCTTCCAGGATCAGGGCCTCCTCCCCCACCTGGAAGGCGGCGTAGGTGAACTCGGGGTGGACCGCTGCCGCCACGTTCCCGGGCAGGGTCCAGGGGGTGGTGGTCCAAACGAGGAGGCTCGCTTGGGATAGGCCAAGCCCGGCAGGTTCCTGCAAGGGCAGGCGCACGTAGATGGAGGGGTCTTGGATCTCCTTGTAGCCCAGGGCCACCTCGTGGGAGGAGAGGGGGGTGCCGCAGCGGGGGCAGTAGGGCACCACCTTGTGGTCCCGGTAGAGGAGCCCCCGGTCAAAGAGGTTTTTGAGGCTCCACCAGATGCTCTCAATGTAGGTGGGTTGGAGGGTGGCGTAAGCCCCCTTTAGGTCCACCCAGTAGGCGAGGCGCTCGGTGAAGGCCTCCCACTCCTTCTCGTAGGTGAAGACGGACTCCCGGCAGGCTTGGTTGAAGCGCTCAATGCCGTAGGCCTCAATCTCCCGCTTGCTCTTGAGGCCCAGCTTCTTTTCCACCTCCAGCTCCACGGGAAGCCCGTGGGTGTCCCAGCCCGCCCTACGGGGCACGTAGTAGCCCCGCATGGTCTTGTAGCGGGGGAAGAGGTCCTTGTAGCTTCGGGCCTGGGCGTGGCCCACGTGGGGCATGCCGTTGGCGGTGGGGGGGCCTTCGTAGACGGTGAAGCGGGGCCCGCCCTTGCGGTTTTCCACGCTCTTTTCAAAGATTTTCTCCCGCTTCCAGAAGGCCAGGATTTCCTCTTCCAGCACCGGAAAGTTCGGTTCGCCCACTTCCTTGAACATGCCCACCTCCCAACAAAACGCCCGCGCCCCAAGGCGCGGACGAAAGCGCTTAGGCTTCCGCGGTACCACCGCGCTTCCTGGGAGAAGCCTCCCAGGCCCTCGTTAGGGCGCGATCACGGGCGCCACCCGGCGGGCATTACTCGGGGATGCCCCCTTTCCTCCCGCGGCTCCGGGGTGATCTTCCCGCCTTCCCGCACCGCCGGGCTCCCACCCTCCCCGGCTCGCTTTGGGCTATTGGGAAGGGGTACTCTCCCCATCCTCGCCTTTACAACCTGTGCCCCCTGGGGTAAAATCCCCCGTTGGCGGCTAAGGCCATGCTAGCAGCCTTTCCCCTCCCTTGACAACGCCCCGAAGAGGTCTGCTAGACTCAGGCTAAGCCGGTCCTTTTCCCGCACACAAGGAGCGCGTCATGGAGCTTTACCTGGATACTGCCAATCTGGAGGAAATACGGGAGATCGCCGCTTGGGGGGTCCTCTCGGGGGTCACCACCAACCCCACCCTGGTGGCCAAGGAGTTCGCCGCCCGGGGGGAACGCCTGAGCGAGGAGGGCCTAGCGGAGCACCTGCGCGCGGTGGCCGAGGCCGCAGGGGGCCCGGTTTCCGCGGAGGTGACGGCCTTGGAGGCCGAGGCCATGGTGGCGGAGGGCAGGCGCCTGGCCGCCATCCACCCGAGCATCGTGGTGAAGCTTCCCACCACCGAGGAGGGCCTCAAGGCCTGCAAGCGCCTTTCCGCCGAGGGGATCCGGGTGAACATGACCCTCATCTTCTCCGCCAACCAGGCCCTTTTGGCAGCCAGGGCCGGGGCGGCCTACGTGAGCCCCTTCCTCGGCCGGGTGGACGACATCTCCTGGGACGGGGGGGAGCTTTTGCGGGAGATCGTGGAGATGATCCAGGTGCAGGACCTGCCCGTGAAGGTCATCGCCGCCTCCATCCGCCATCCCCGCCATGTGACGGAGGCCGCCCTTTTGGGGGCGGACATCGCCACCATGCCCCACGCCGTCTTCAAGCAGCTTCTGAAGCACCCCCTCACGGAAATCGGCCTGAAGCGCTTTATGGAGGATTGGGAGAAGGTTAAGCCATGAGGAGAAGAGCGGAAACCCCCGAAACCCCGCTTACCTACCAGGAGCTGGCCAGCAAGATCCTGCCCGAGCTGCACCTCCTGGCCCAGGAGGCGGGGATTGAGAACTACAAGCGCATGAAGAAGGACCAGCTGATCATGGCCCTCCTGGAGCGGCAGACCCAAGGGGAGGGCCTGCAGTTGGTCAAGGGCTACCTGGAGATCAGCCCCGACGGCTACGGCTTCTTGACGGAAAACCTGTACAACCTCGAGTCCCGGGTGGCCATCGTATCCGCCGGGCTCATCCGCCAGTACGCCCTAAGAAGCGGGGATTACATCGTGGGCCGGGTGCGGCCGCCCCGGGAGAACGAGCGCTACGGCACCCTGCTCAAGGTGGAGGCGGTGAACGACCTGGACCCCGAGGCCGCCAAGAACCGCCCCCGCTTTGACGAGCTCATCCCCCAGTTCCCCGACCGGCAGATCCGGCTGGAAACCACCCCAGACGAGCTTTCCACCCGGGTGATTGACCTCCTCGCCCCCATCGGCAGGGGCCAAAGGGGCCTCATCGTGGCCCCCCCCAAGGCGGGGAAGACCACCCTCCTCAAGAAGATCGCCAACGCCGTTCTCAAGAACGAGCCCGACATCAAGGTCATCGTCCTCCTCATTGACGAGCGCCCGGAGGAGGTCACGGACTTCCGGGAAAGCGTCCAGGGGGCCGAGGTCATCGCCAGCACCTTTGACGAGCCGCCCCAGAACCACATCCGCGTGGCGGAGTTCGTCCACGAGCGGGCCAAGCGCATCGTGGAGGAAGGGGGGCATGTGATGATCCTCCTGGACTCCATCACCCGCCTGGCCCGGGCCAACAACCTGGTGACCCCGCCCACGGGGCGGACGCTTTCGGGCGGTCTGGACTCCGCCGCCCTTTACTTCCCCAAGCGCTTCCTGGGGGCGGCGCGGAACATCCGGGGTGGGGGAAGCCTCACCATTTTGGCCACCGCCTTGGTGGAGACGGGAAGCCGGATGGACGACGTGATCTTTGAGGAGTTCAAGGGCACGGGCAACATGGAGCTCCACCTTTCCCGCCGCCTCGAGGAGCGCCGCATCTTCCCGGCCATAGACATCCTGAAGTCGGGGACGAGGCGGGAGGAGCTCCTTTTGGGCGAGGAGGTGGTGCACAAGATGTGGCTTTTGCGCAAGGTCCTGGCGGACATGGACCCCGCCGAGGCCATGGAGATGCTCCTCGCCCGCTTGGGCCGCACCAAGAGCAACAAGGAGTTCTTGGCCTCCCTGGCGGCCCGTTAGGCGGTTTTTCCTCTTGGGGGGCGGGTTTTCCCACCCCCCAAGACCTTTGCCCCTTGCGCTTTCGGGGATGGGGGTTGGTATAATCCCGGCCGAGGTTGGGGTTTGCGGGTTTTTGGGAGGTGCGTGTTGCGGGGAATATGGGTAGCTTGCTGTGTTCTTGCGGTTCCCGCCTTGGCCCTTTCCTTCAAGCCCCTCAGCCCCGTTCCTCTCCCCGAGGCCCAGGTGGAGGTGGGGCCTTCGGCGCGGAAGGGGTGGGTGGTTTACGAGGTGCGCCCTGGGGACACCTTGGCGGGCATCGCCAGCCGCTATGGGGTGGACCCCCGGCACATCCTGTGGTCCAGCGGGCTTCAGGACCATCGGCTCCAGGTGGGGGAAAGGCTTTTCATTCCCCTGGTGGCGGGGGAGGAGAGGCCCCCTAGGGTGCCCCCGGGGGTGGAGGCGTACCGGGTCCGCCCCGGGGACACCTTGGCGGGCATCGCCAGCCGCTATGGCGTGAGCGTTTTGGACCTGGTTTCCGCCAACCCTTCCCTGGAGAGCCTGGACCGCCTGGTGGCGGGGAGCGTGCTTTACGTACCCAGGGGGGCCAAAGGGCTCCTGCTCACCTTGGGCGAGGGGGAAACCCTCGTGGACCTGGCGAGCCGCTTTGGGCTTTCCCCGGTGAAGGTGGCCAAGGCCAACGGGGTGGAAAACCCGGCGGAGCTGAGGCCTGGGGACCTGGTCCTCCTGCCCGGCATCCAGGCCAAGACCACCTACCAGAACCTCCTGGCCAAGCAGGAGGCGGAGCGGCAAGCCCGCCTCGAGGCGGAGCGGCGCCGCCAGGAAGAGCTTAGGCGCCTGGTGGAGGAAAGGAGGAGGCAACAGGCCTTGGCCCAGGCCCAGGTGCGGCGGCAACAGGCCCAGGTGGCGAGGCCCCAGGTGCGCCGGGTGAGCTACCAGGAAGGGGGGATGCGCTGGCCCCTTTCGGGCTTCCGCATCACCACCTACTTCGGCCAGCGGGGGGCCTTCCAGCGCTACCACACGGGCATAGACCTGGCGGCTCCTTACGGCACCCCCATCGTGGCCGCCAAGAGCGGCCAGGTGGAGGTGGCGGGCTGGAGTTCCGTGGGCTACGGCTTCCACGTGATCTTGGACCACGGGGGCGGGGTGGAAACCCTTTATGCCCACATGTCCCGCATCGCCGTGCGGCCCGGGGAGTGGGTGGAGGCGGGGGAGGTCATCGGCTACGTGGGCTCCACGGGTTGGTCCACGGGGCCCCACCTGCACTTTGAGGTGCGGGTGGGCGGGGTGGCGCGCAACCCCTTGAGCTACCTGCCCTAAGGCAGGGCTTTCCGAGCCGGGGGCGTGGGGCCCCCGGCTTTGTGGCGAAGGTTGCTTGACCCCGCAGGCGGTAAGCTAGAGGATGGAGGGCGGGATGGAGAAGGGAACCTTCCAGATCAAGACGGGCTTCGCCGAGATGTTCAAGGGCGGGGTGATCATGGACGTGACCACCCCGGAGCAGGCGGTGATCGCCGAGGAGGCGGGGGCGGTGGCGGTGATGGCCTTAGAGCGGGTCCCCGCCGACATCCGCGCCCAGGGGGGCGTGGCCCGCATGTCCGACCCCAAGGTGATCAAGGAGATCATGGCCGCGGTGTCCATCCCCGTGATGGCCAAGGTGCGCATCGGGCACTTCGTGGAGGCGATGATCCTCGAGGCCATCGGGGTGGACTTCATTGACGAGTCCGAGGTCCTCACCCCCGCGGACGAGGAGCACCACATTGACAAGTGGAAGTTCAAGGTTCCCTTCGTGAACGGGGCCCGGGATTTGGGGGAGGCGCTTCGCCGCATCGCCGAGGGGGCGGCCATGATCCGCACCAAGGGGGAGGCGGGCACGGGCAACGTGGTGGAGGCGGTGCGCCACGCCCGCACCATGTGGAAGCAGATCCGCCACGTCCAAGCCCTGCGGGAGGACGAGCTCATGGCTTACGCCAAAGAGATCGGGGCTCCCTATGAGCTCGTCAAGTGGGTCCATGACCACGGCCGGCTTCCCGTGGTGAACTTCGCCGCGGGCGGCATCGCCACCCCCGCCGACGCCGCGCTCATGATGCACCTGGGGATGGATGGGGTCTTCGTGGGGAGCGGCATCTTCAAGTCCGGGGACCCCAAGAAGCGGGCCCGGGCCATCGTGCGGGCGGTGACCCACTACAACGATCCTGAGGTGCTGGCCGAGGTTTCCGAGGACCTGGGCGAGCCCATGGTGGGCATCAACCTGGACCAGCTTAAGGAAGAGGAGCGCCTGGCCAAGCGAGGCTGGTAAGGGAAGCCTGGGGTAAGGCCATGGCCCGGGCGGTCTGTGGGGTTTACGAGATCCACCCTGAGCGGGTGGAGAAGGCGCGCGCGGCCTTGCCCGAGGAGGCGGTGCTGGGGAAAGCCGCCCTCCTCCTTAAGGCTTTGGCCGACCCTACCCGGATGCGCCTTCTTCTGGCTTTGAAGACGGCGGGGGAGCTTTGCGTGTGCGATCTAGCCCTCCTCGCTGGGGTTTCGGTTTCTGCGGTGAGCCATCAGCTCAGGCTTCTGCGCCAGGCCCGGCTGGTGGCCTTTCGCCGGGAGGGGAAGCAGGTCTATTACCGCCTGGCGGACCACCACGTGGAGAGGCTGCTGGAAGGAGCCCTGGAGCACGCATTGGAGAACACTTGAACAACTACTCAAGTGATGCTACCATGGGGGCATGGATGCTCACAGGGTTCGCGTGTTCCGGGTGGAGGGTTTGGACTGCGCCGACTGCGCCTTAAAGGTGGAGAAAGCCCTTTCCGAGGTGCCTGGAGTGGTGCAGGCCCAGGTCAGCTTTGCCAGCGGTAAGGCGTATCTGCACCTCGAGGTTCCCGGGGCGGAGAAGGAGGCGGAAAGGGTGGTTTCCGCCCTGGGCTACCGTTTGAAGCCTGAAGGGGACACGACCAGGGGTGTTTTGGGACCCTGGCGCTGGGCCTTGGCTTCCGGAGGGCTTCTCCTGGCGGCCTTTTTGGCTTCGCTCTTCCTCCCCGGCCTAGCCCCTTGGGGCTATCGGCTGGCGGCCTTGGTGGGGGTTTTCCCCCTGGCTCGTCGTGCGGTGGCTACGTTCCGGCAAAACCCCTTTAGCATGCAGAGTCTGGTCACGGTGGCCACCCTTGGGGCCTTGGCCATCGGGGCGGAGGCCGAGGCGGCGCTGGTGGTCTTCCTCTTCCTGGTGGGGGAGGTGCTGGAGGCTTATAGCGTGGCCCAGGCCCGCAGGTCCCTTTACGCCCTTTCCGAGCTTCTTCCCAGGCGGGCCTACCGCCTGAAGGAGGGTGGGGTGGAGGAGGTGCCCCTTAAGGCCTTGAGGGTGGGGGACCTGGTGAGGGTGCCCCCGGGGGAGCGGGTACCGGCCGACGGGGTGGTGGTGTCTGGACAGGCTTCCGTGGAGGAGGCCGCCTTCACCGGGGAGCCCTTGCCTAGGCCCAAGGGGATAGGGGACCGGGTTTACGGGGGCAGTCTGGTGCAGGAGGGGAGCTTGGTGGTAAAGGTGGAGCGCCTTCCCGAGGAGGGCTTCCTGGCGGAGATGGAACGCCTGGCGGAGGAGGCCTTGCTTAAGAAGAGCCAGGTGGAGCGGGTGGTGGATGCCTTTAGCCGCCGCTACACCCCGGCGGTCCTGGCCCTGGCAGGCTTCGTGGCCCTGGTCCTTCCCCTTTTCCGGGGGGATTTCCTGGGGCATGTCTACAAGGCCTTGGGCCTTATCCTCATCGCCTGTCCCTGCGCTCTGGTGGTGTCGGTGCCTGCGGCCATCGCCGCAGGGGTGGGCCGGGGAGCCAGGGCGGGGGTGCTCTTTAAGAGCGGGGCGGCCCTGGAGCGCTTGGCTGGGGTTCGCTACGTGGCTTTGGACAAGACGGGAACCCTGACCCTGGGAAAGCCCACGCTGGTGCGGGTGGTTACCTTTGGGGTTTCGGCGGAGGAGGCCTTGGCCCTGGCGAAGGGGGTGGCGGAGGGTTCCTCCCACCCCTTAGCCCGGGCGGTGCGGGAGGCTTCGGGCCCCAAGGCCTTGCCCTCGGAGGAGCATCGGGCGGTGCCGGGCCTCGGGGCCTTCGCTCGGGTGGAGGGGAAGGAGGTGGGTTTGGTGCGGCCCGAGGCCTGGGACCTGCCCCCGGAAGTAGAGGCCCAGGTGAAGGCCTTGGCGGAGGAAGGCTTCAGCCTTTCCCTCTTGGTTAGGGAGGGGGTTCCCTTGGCCCTCTTGGCCTTCCAGGATACCCCCCGCCTCGAGGCCCGGGAAGTCTTGGCCGAACTGCGCCGACTGGGCCTTAAGCCCCTCCTGCTTACCGGCGACCGGGAGACCTCTGCTTTGGCTTTGGGCACGGCCATAGGGCTTTTTCCTGAGGAAATCCGGGCTGGCCTTTCTCCCGTGGACAAGCTCCGCCTGGTGGAGGAGTTGGCAGGTAGGGGTGGCGTGGCCATGGTGGGGGATGGGGTGAACGACGCCCCAGCCCTGGCCAGGGCCACGGTAGGGCTTGCCGTGGCCGAGGGCACGGAAGCGGCCCTGCAGAGTGCAGACGTGGGGCTTCTGAGCCTTGCCGCCTTGCCCCGGGCCTTCCGGCTAAGCCGCCTGACCCTGGGCGTGGTCCGCCAGAACGTGGCCTTTGCGGTGGGGCTCAAGGGGCTTTTCCTCCTCACCACCCTCATGGGTTACACGGGGCTTTGGACCGCAGTGCTGGCGGACAGTGGAGCACTCGTGTTGGTGACGGCGAACAGCTTGCGCCTCCTGAGGAGCAGAGTATAGTTGACCCATGCCCAGGCGCAGGTATCCCAGGCTTCTGGAGCAGTTCCTTGCGAGTGAGGCCAAGGTGGGGGTGCCCTCCGCTTCCCTTCTGGCGGGGGGCTTCCCTTGACAGGGCGGGAGCCTAAGTCCAGGATGAGGGGCGTGGTTGGCGTTTTGGCCTTACAGGGGGATTTCCGCGAGCACAAGGAGGCGCTTAAGCGCCTGGGGATAGAGGCAAAGGAGGTGCGGAAGAAGGAGCACCTGGAGGGGCTCAAGGCTCTCATCGTGCCTGGCGGGGAGTCCACCACCATCGGCAAGCTGGCCCGGGAATACGGAATCGAGGACGAGGTGCGCAAGCGGGTGGAAGAGGGTTCCCTGGCCCTCTTCGGCACCTGCGCCGGGGCCATCTGGTTGGCCAAGGAGATCGTGGGCTACCCCGAGCAACCCCGTTTGGGGGTGTTGGAGGCATGGGTGGAACGCAACGCCTTTGGCAGGCAGGTGGAAAGCTTTGAGGAGGACCTCGAGGTCCGGGGTTTGGGTCCCTTCCACGGGGTTTTCATTAGAGCCCCAGCCTTCCGCAAATTGGGGGAAGGAGTGGAGGTGCTGGCGGAGCTGAATGGTCTTCCCGTCCTGGTACGCCAGGGCAAGATCCTCGCCAGCGCCTTCCACCCCGAGCTCACCCAGGACCCCAGGCTTCACCGCTACTTCCTGGAGCTGGCAGGCCTCTAGGGCCGCATCCGGGTGTACATCCTGGGGAAGGGGATGGCCTCCCGCACGTGGTTAAGGCCACAGATCCAGGCCACGGTGCGCTCGAGGCCCAATCCGAAACCCGAGTGGGGCACGCTGCCAAAGCGCCTCAGGTCCAGATACCAGTCGTAGACCTCCTCCGGGAGGCCGAACTCCTGGATTTTCCTGCGTAGAAGTTCCAGGTCGTGGATTCTCTGGCTACCCCCGATGATCTCCCCGTAGCCCTCGGGGGCCAGGAGGTCGTTGTTTAGGACCAGCTCCGGGTCCTCGGGATCCGGTTCCATGTAAAAGGCCTTGATGCGGGCGGGGTAGCGCTCCACGAAGACGGGGCGGTCAAACTGGCGGCTTAGGGCGGCCTCGTGGGGGGCGCCGAGGTCCTCGCCGTAGGGGAGGGGGGGCACCTCGGGGTCCTTCTCCGCAAGCTGGTTCACCAGGGCCACCGCCTCCTTATAGGTGAGGCGGGGGTAGTTTCCTTGGGCGGCGGGCTCGAGGGCCTTGGGGTTGCGACCGAGCATCTCCAGCTCCCGGGCGCGCCGGTCCAGCACCCGGGCCACCAGGTGGCTCACCAGCTCCTCCTGGAGGGCCATGTTCTCCTCGTGGGTCATGAAGGCCACCTCGGGTTCCACCATCCAGAACTCCAAGAGGTGGCGCCTCGTCTTGGAGCGCTCGGCGCGAAAGGTGGGACCGAAGGTGTAGACCTTGGCGTAGGCCAGGGCCCCGGCTTCGGCGTAGAGCTGGCCGGACTGGGAGAGGTAGGCCTTTTCCCCGTCGAAAAGCTCCACCTCAAAGAGCTCCGTGGTGCCCTCCACGGCGCTTGGGGTGAGGATGGGGGCATCAAAGCGCAAGAAACCCCGTTCGGCAAAAAAGTCGTGAATGGCCCGCTCCAGCTCGTCCCGGATGCGCATCACGGCGAAGGGGCGGCGGTGGCGGAGCCAGAGGTGGCGGTGGTCCATGAGGAAGTCAATGCCGTGCTCCTTGGGGCCGATGGGGTACTCCCCTTGGGGAAGGCTCACCACCTCCAAGTCCCTCACCGCGAGCTCATATCCCCCCGGGGCCCTGGGGTCTTCCCGCACCAGGCCGTAGACCTTCAGGGCGGTTTCCTGGGGCAGGCGGTCCGCCTGGGCGAAGACCTCCTCCGGCACCTCCCCTTTGACCACCGTGGCCTGGAGGAAACCGGTGCCGTCCCGAAGGACCAGGAAGTGGATCTTGCCCTTGGAGCGCTTCTGGTAGAGCCAACCCCTTAGCTCCACCTCCTGGCCGCTATGCTTGGCGATCTCGTCAACGAAGACCCGCATACGCCCTGGAGTTTACCCGAGGGCGGCCAGGGCTTCCGCTAGCCCGCAGGCCTCCACCGGGGCCACCACCTTTTTGGCCGCCCGCTTCACGCTTAAGGGGGCGTTGCCCATGGCGATGCCGAGGCCCACGCTTTGGATCACTTCCAGGTCGTTCTCTCCGTCCCCCACCATGGCGCACTGCCTCAAGTCTAGCCCGTGGGCCTCCGCCACCAGCCGGGCCCCAAAGAGCTTGCCCACCCCTTTCTGGGTGAGGGAGACGAAGCGCACCCCGGGCATTTTGGGGCTTTCGGCCACGTGGGCGGAAAGCTCCTGGGGTAGGGCGTCCAAAACGGCGCCCAGGGGGGCTTTGGGGTCCGCCAGCACTTGCAGGCGCACCAAGGGGCTTTGTAGCCTCAGGAGGTCGGCCCCTTCCGCCTCGAGGCCCAAGAGCCTTTGGTGGGCCTCCAGGAGGGGACTATCCCCTTCCACAAAGAAACCCCCGTCGGCGGTGTAGCCCTCCAAGGGCAGGGAAAGCCTCCGGGCGAGGCGTACCACCTCCTTGGCCGCCTCCTCGGGCAGGGGTGCCACGAAAAAGGGCCGCGCCCCGGGCTCGTGGGGGTCTTGGGTGAGGGAGAGGACCACCGCCCCCGACTCAAAAACGTGAAGGCCCTCGGGGTCCAGTTGCCGGGCGAGGCGAAGGGCCTCCCCCCGCCCCGGCCGCCCCGTGAGGAGGGCGAGGCGCACGCCCCTGGCCTTGGCCGCTTCCACCGCCGGCCAGACGCACCCGGGCACCCCCTCCTTCCCCACCAGGGTGCCGTCCACGTCCACGAAGCAAAGGCGTACCATCTACAACTCGCCCGAGGCCACAATGGCCGCCTCCCCCCCGATGCGCACCGCAAGGGGCACGCCCGTGGGGCTATACGCCACCTCCACCTCCACCACCCCCGGGTTTCCCAGGCGGTGGCCTTGGTAAATGGAAAGGTAGACCCTCCCTTCCCGCTTGGGCACCACCCCGGCCCGGGCCAGAAGCGCCCCCAAGGCGGCGTTGGCCGAGCCCGTCACCGGGTCCTCGGGGATGCCCAAAAGGGGGGCGAAGTCCCGGGCGTAAAAGCTCCGCGGCCCCATGGGGGCGTAGGCGTGGACCGTGGCCACCTCTAGGCGGCGGGAAACCTCGGCCAAAAGGGCCATGTCCGGCTCCAAGGCGTCCACCACCCCCGGGGCCACCAGGGGCACAAAGAGGCTCCATAGCCCGGTGTAGGCCACCCCGTAGGGCAGGCCCCGGTGCAGGTAACGCTCGTCGGAGCCCAAGGCCTCCAGGACCTCCTTGAGGGCCTGGAAGGGGGGCAGGTCGCGGAAGCGGGGGCTTGGCCCCCGCACCCAGGCCTTCTTGGGCTCCCCCGCCTCGTAGACGATCTCCACCGGGAGCGCCTCGGCGGGGGTGTGGAGGATGAGGCGCTCGGTCCCCTCTGGGGCGAGGCCCAAGCGCACCAGGGCCAGGCCCAAGGCCACCGCCGCGTGGCCGGAAAACTCCACCTCGCCCCCCGGGGTGAAGAAGCGCACGGCGAAGACGTGGCCCTGGGCTTCCGTGAGGAAGGCGGTTTCCGCCTCGGCGAACCGGCTCGCCACCCTTCGCATCTCCTCCGGGCCCATGCCCCGGGCGTCCAGGACGATGGCTACCCGGTTGCCCGCCCCCGGGGCGGGGGCGAAGGCGTCCACGAGAACGTAAGGGATCCTAGTCATGGCGGATCACCATGAGGCCGAGCTCGCGGAGCTGCTCCTCGGGCACGGGGCTCGGGGCCCCGGTCAAGGGGTCTTTGCCCTCCTTGTTCTTGGGGAAGGCGATGACCTCGCGGATGGAGGGGCTTCCCGTCATGAGGGCTAGGAGGCGGTCCAGGCCCCAGGCGATGCCGCCGTGGGGCGGGGCCCCGTAGGTGAGGGCCTCGAGGAAAAACCCGAACTTCTCCTTCTGCTCCTCCTCGCCGATGCCCAGGAGGGCGAACATCTTGGCCTGCAGGGCGGGGTCGTGGATGCGGATGGACCCGCCCCCCACCTCCACCCCGTTCAGGACCAGGTCGTAGGCCAGGGCCCTCACCCGGCCCGGCTCCGTGTCCAAAAGGGGCAGGTCCTCGGGGTGGGGGCTGGTGAAGGGGTGGTGCATGTAGGTCCAGCCGCCCCGTTCCTCGTCCCACTCCAAGAGGGGGAAGTCCACCACCCAAAGGAAGCGGAAGCCCTCCCGGGGCAAGGGCAAAAGCTCGGCCAGGGCCAAGCGCACCTGGCCCAGGGCCTCCGCCGCCACCTTGCGGCTTGCCGCCACCAGGAGGAGGGTTTCCCCCGGCTTGGCCCCCGTGGCCTGGAGCAGGGCTTCCCGCACGGGCTCCAGGAACTTGGCCACGCCCCCAGAGAAGCCTCCCTCCTCCACCCGGGCGAAGGCGAGACCCCCCGCCCCGTGACGCTTGGCCAGCTCCTCCAGCTCGGCGATCTCCTTTCGGGAAAGGGCCTTGGGAACGGCGAGGGCCTTCACGCTTTCCGCCTGCTGGAAGACCTGGAAGGCGCTTTCCCGGAGCATGGGCCCCACCTCCTTAAGCTCCAGGCCAAAGCGCAGGTCGGGCTTGTCCGAGCCGTAGCGCTCCATGGCCTCCTGGTAGGTGAGGCGGGGGAAGGGGAGGGGGAGCTCCACGCCCAAGGCCTCGCGGAAGACGTGGGCCATTAGGCGCTCGTTTAGGGCGAGGACGTCCTCCACTTCCACGAAGCTCATCTCCAGGTCCAGCTGGGTGAAGTCGGGTTGGCGGTCCGCCCGGAGGTCCTCGTCGCGGAAGCAGCGGGCGATCTGGAAGTAGCGGTCAAACCCCGCCACCATGAGCATCTGCTTGAAGAGCTGGGGGGACTGGGGCAGGGCGTAGAAGAGGCCGGGCTTCTGGCGGTAGGGGACGAGGAAGTCCCGGGCCCCTTCCGGGGTGCTCTTGGTGAGGAAGGGGGTTTCCACCTGGATGAAGCCTTCTCGGTCCAGGAAGTCCCAGATGGCCTTGATGATCCGGTGGCGCAGGCGCAGGTTCTCCTGCATCCGCTTGCGCCTTAGGTCTAAGTAGCGGTACTTGAGGCGGAGCTCCTCGGAGGCCTCCCTTTCCTCCTCTCCCCGCCAGCCGGCGTCCACGGGGAAGGGCGGGGTTTTGGCCTCCGCTAAGACCTCGAGGCCTTCCAGCTCCACCTCCACCTTGCCCGTGGGCAGGCGGGGGTTGGGCTCCGGGCGGAGGCGCACCCGGCCCTTGGCCCGCACCACCCACTCCGAGCGCACCCGTTCGGCGGTGGCGTAGGCGGGGCTATCCGGGTGGGCCACCAGCTGAACCAGGCCCTCCCGGTCCCGGAGGTCCAAAAAGATGAGGCCCCCCAGGTCCCGGCGGCGGTTCACCCAGCCCTCCAGGACCACCTCCTGCCCCGCGTGCTCTTCCCTAAGGCTTCCGGCGTAGTGGGTGCGGCGCATAATCCCCCCAAGCTTACCAAGTTCTCATGCCAAGGCGGCGAGGAGGAAGCCCAGGGCTTCCGCCTGGGGAAGCCGCACCTGCTCCCCGGTGGCGAGGCGCTTCAGGGTCACCTCTTCCGCCCTTAGCTCGTCCTCGCCCAGGAAGCCCGCAAAGAGGGCGCCCCGCTTCAAGGCCTCCTCCACGCCCTTGCCCGGCTTTTTGGGGGTTAGGGCGTACTCCACCTTAAGCCTGGGCCTCAGGCGCTCCGCCAGGTAGAAGGCTTCCGCCACCGCCTCCTCCGTGAGGGGGATGAGGTAGAGTTCAGGGCCCCTTTCCTCGGGAAGGCCATAGCCCTCGGCCTCGAGGGCCAAGGCCACCCGCTCCACGCCGAAGGCGAAGCCCACCCCCGGCACCTTCGGCCCCCCCAGCAGCTCGGAAAGGCCGTCGTACCGGCCCCCGCCCCCCAGGGCGGACTGGGCCCCGATCTCCGCGTGGTGCACCTCAAAGGCGGTGCGCACGTAGTAGTCCAGGCCCCGCACCAGGGCGGGCTCCAGCTCGTAGGGCACGCCAAGCCGGCTTAGGTGGCGCTCCACCGCCTGGAGGTGGGCCCTGGCGGCTTCCCCCAGGAAGTCCAGCATGGGCTTCACCTTGAGCTCCCGCAAAAGGGCCTGGTCCTTCTCGCTCTTGGAGTCCAGGATGCGCATGGGGTTGAGTTCCAGGCGCTCCTTGGAGTCCTCGGAGAGGGCCTCCCGGTGGGGGGTCAGGACCTCCCGCAGGTAGGCGTTGTAGCGGGCCCGGTCCTCCGGGTCCCCCACGGAGGAAAGCTTCACGGAGAGGCGCCTTAGGCCCAGCTCCTTGAGGCTTTCGTAGAGGAGAACGATGGCCTCGGCGTCCAAAATGGGGCTTTCCGAGCCCAACGCCTCGTAGTTCACCTGGTGGAACTGGCGGTAGCGCCCCTTCTGGGGCCTTTCCGCCCGGAACATGGGGCCCGCCATCCAAAGCCGCACGGGTTGGGGCCAGACCTTCATCCCGTGCTCCAGATAGGCCCGCACCATGGCGGCGGTGCCCTCGGGGCGCAGGGTGAGGGAGCGCCCCCCCCGGTCCTGGAAGGTGAACATCTCCTTGCGCACGATGTCCGTGGCGGCCCCCACCCCCTTTTCAAAGACCTGGGTTTCCTCAAAGACGGGGGTGATGAGCTCCATGGCCCCCGCCGCCTCGAGGATCCGCCGGGCGGTGGCCACGATGTGCTGGTGGAGCCGAAGCTCCTTGCCGAAAAGGTCCTTGGTGCCCCGGACGGCCATACCCTTCCACTTTACGCGGTAGGGACCTTGGGTGCTATCCTCTTCTCATGACCGGGAAGGGGAGGGGGTTGTTAGCCCTTCTCTACGTCCTCCTGACCCTGGCCGCCTCCACCGGGGTCGCCCTGCAGCTCTACCTCATGCAGGTGCAGAACCCGGGGCTAAGGGCCGACCTCTGCCAGGCCCCCGGGGAAACGGTGGAGGTGGAGCACTCCCCCCTCTGCGGCCTCCAGGTGGCCCCGGGCACCCCGGTGGTGGAAGCGCCCGCCTTGCCCCGCCCCCTCAGGATGGGCTGGGTGCGGCCCCTGGGGGCGCCGGGCTACCCCGCTCCCCTCTCCCAGGCCCTCGTCCCCAGGGCGCCTCCTTTCCCCCAGGCCTAGGCGGGTTTTGGGCCTTAGGACCTTGGGCGGAAAGGAGGGCCAATGCGGGTTGCGGTGTTCACCGATCACCTGGCGCTTTACGCTTTGGTGGCGGAGGCGCTGAGGAAAGCGGGTTGGCAGGTGGTGTGGAAAGGGGAAGAGGGGTTGGTTTTGGCGGATCTGGAGCATCTGGCGAAAGGGGAGGTCATCTTCTGGCCCACCCCTTGGGGCCTGCGGGCCTATGACCCTGGGCGCTACGCTTTCCTCACCCGGCAGGACAGGCCGAGCACCTTGGCAGAGGGGCTTAGGGGCCAGCGGGGCCTTGGCCTTTTGCCGGGGGAAAGGGCGGCGCTTTGGGCCTTGGGCCAGGGAACCAGCCCGGAGGCCAAAGCCCTGGCGGAAGCCTTGGGCCTCCCCTTGCCCCGGGCCCGGTTTTACCTCAAGGGCCTGCGGCGCAAGTTCGGCCTAGACCTCCCGGGCCTCCTCCGCCTCGCCCGGCATCAGGTGCAGGTAGCGGGGCTTCAGGGCCACCCGGATCCGCTCGCCGGGCTGGAGGCGGAGCCTTTCCTGCACGTGCCGAGGGAGGAGGAGTACCAGGGGTATGGGCCCGAGAAAGCGTCCCCGGTAGGCCAGGCCCTGGGGATGGAGGCCTTCTAGCACGCCTTCCAGGACGTTCTCCAGGGGGGGCGGGCGGTCTTCCCGCACCACCATCACCTCCTCCGCCCGCACCCCAAGCCAAGCGCTCCCTCCGGGTTTGGCCCAGGGGGGAAGGGGAAGCCGGAGGAAGACCCCGTTCACCTCCACCCCTCCTTCCCCCACCCGGACCGGGAAGAGGTTTTGGTACCCGAGCAGCCGGGCCACCTCCACCCTCCCGGGGGCGGCCATGACCCTTTCCGGGGGGCCTTCCTGGAGCACCCCTTTCCGCCCCAGCACCACCAGCCAGTCCGCCATCCCCGCCAAGGCGGGGTCGTGGCTCACCGCCAGGGCGGGGAGGCCCTCGCGGCGGATGAGGGCGATGAGTTCCGCCACCACCTGGTCCTTGGTCAGGGGGTCCAGGGCGCTCGTGGGCTCGTCCAGGAGGAGGAGCTCGGGGTTGCGCGCCAGGGCCCGGGCCAGGGCCACCCGCTGTTTCTGCCCGCCCGAGAGGGCGCTAGGGCGCTTGTGGGCGTGCGCCCAAAGCCCCACCCGCTCCAGGAGGGCCAGGGCCCTTCCCTTCCGGTTTTCCCCCTTAAGGGGGAAGGCCACGTTCTCCCAGGCGGTCATGTGGGGGAAAAGAGCCAGCTCTTGGGGAAGGTAGCCCACGGGACGCCTTTCCGGGGGCAGGCCCGCAAATGGGTTGCCTTTTGCGGGCACCAGGCCGGCCAGGGCCTTAAGCAGGGTGGTCTTACCGGTGCCGCTTTCCCCTAGGAGCACGGTGAACCCGCGGATTTGGAAATGGGCCTCGAGGGGAATGGGCTTTTTTATGGTGTAGTGGACCTCCATGTTCTCCCCTTCGCCTCCAACCATCTGACCACAGCCAGGATGGACAGGCTGAGGAGGAGCAAGGTTAGGGAGGCGGTGGCGGCATCTTTAAAGCGTAGGGCCTGCACCAGGTCGTAGAGGTAGATGCTCACCATCTGGGTCTTGCCGGGGATAGATCCCCCCACCATGAGGACCACCCCGAACTCCCCCAAGGTGTGGGCGAAGGCCAGTAGGGAACCGGAGAGCACCCCGGGCCAGACCAAGGGAAGGATCACCTGGACCCAGATCTTGGCCCGGGTGGCTCCCAGGGTCCGGGCCACCTCCAGGAGGTTCCGGTCCAAGGACAAAAAGGCTTCCCGGTAGGCGGTGAGGGCAAAAGGCAAGCTGAAAAGGACACTGGCGAAGACCAGCCCCTCAAAGCGGAAGGCCCAGGAAAGCCCTGTAAGCTTACGCCAAGGTCCTTCGGGTCCCAAAAAAAGGAGGATGTAAAAGCCCAGGACCGTAGGAGGCAGGACCAAGGGGAGGAGGAAGACGGCCTCCACCAAAGTTTTTAAGGGAAAGCGGTAAAAGGCCAGGGCCCAGGCCAGGGGAATGCCCAGTAGGAGGAGGATGAGGGAGGCTGCAAAGGCCACCTCCAAGGAAAGGCGGAGCGAGGTCCAAAACAGGGGATCTACGCCGCTCATTCAGGTTTTTCCCCCGGCAACAGGAAGCCGTAGTGCCTGAAGATGGCACGGGCCTCCTCGCTGCCCACGAAGCGGTAGAAGGCCAACACCTCGGGGCGGCCTTTCCCTTTTAGGATGACGTAGGCTTGCTCCAACCTCAAGTGGCTCTCAAGGGGCGAGAGCCAGTAGACCCCGGGGCGGGAGAGGCTTTCGTTTACCGCCAGGGACAGGGCCAGGATGCCGGCCCGGGTGGAGGTTAGGGCCAGTTGGGCGGTTTGGGAAATGTTTTCGCCATAGACGAACTCAAAGCTGGGTTTGCCTAGGCGAAGGGGGCTTGCATCCCAGTAGGCCTCCACCCCGCCGGTAAGGGTTTCCCAGGGGATCTCGTCCCAGGAAAGTTGCGGGAAGGGCCTATTGGTCCCCGGGAGGGTGATGGCCTTCCTCTTGATGAGGCCATAACGCTCCAGCAGGGTGACGGCGGCCCGGCCGTAAGGGGCGTGCACGGGGTTGGCGATGGCCAGCCGGGTGATGCGGGGGTCCTTGAGGGCTTCGGGGCTCGGTTCCAGTTTCAGGTTGCGGTCCAACCAGATCACCATACGCCCGATGGCGTAAGGCTTGCGGGTTCCTGGTTCGGCCAGGCCTTGCTTTTCTAGAAGCTCGGGATAGACCTTTTCCGCGGAAAAGTAGAGGTCGGCCTCGAGGCCCTGGGTGAGCTGGGTGTAGAACTTTCCCGAGGAGCCGAAGATGAGGTTGATCTTTACCCCGGGGTTTTTGGCCTCAAAGGCCTTGGCTATATCCTGGAGGGCAAACTGCAGGTCGGCCGCGGCCACCACCCTGACCTGCTTGCTTTGCGCCCACACCGGCCCCAAACCGAGGAGGCCTATACCCACCGTCAAACCCGCCAAAAACCGGATAACCGTAAGTCTACCCATGGTTACCTCCTTTGCAACCGCGGCAGGCGGCAGGGTTGCCCCCACCACCCCGGGGCCTTAAGCCCGGCCCGGAAGGCCCTTTGGGTCTATCCGGGCTCGGAGGCGGGGAACATTCTATAGCAAGGGCTCCTGGCTCACCGCCTTGATCTGCCGGCGCTCCTTGGGGGGGAGGGCGTCCAGGGCCCGCTTCACCTCCTGGATGTCCAGCCAGGTGAGGTGCTTGGGGCTTCCGGGAGCGCGGCTTGGGTTCCTAAGGAGGTAGGCGGGGTGGAACATGGGGAAGACCCGGATGCCGTGCCACGAGTACCACTGGCCGCGCACCTTGGTGATGGACACCTTTTCCCCCAGGAAAAACTCCGCCGCCACCGCCCCCAAGGGGACGATGATCTGGGGGGCGATGAGCTCAATCTGCTTTAAGAGCCACTTGTCCGTGCAGATCTTGGCCTCGTCCGGCAGGGGGGCGCGGTTGCCCGGGGGGCGGCACTTGACGATGTTGGTGATGTAGATCTCCTCCCGGCGGATGCCGGCGGCCTCGAGGATGCGGTTTAGAAGCTGCCCCGCCTTGCCCACGAAGGGACGGCCCGTCCTGTCCTCCTCTTCCCCGGGGCCTTCCCCCACGATCATGAGCTGGGCGTCGGGGTTGCCCTCGCCGAAGACCACCTGGGTGCGGCCCTCCGCCAGCCGGCAGGCGGTGCAGGCCTGGGCTTGGGCCCGGAGGAGTTCCAGGGTCATTGCAGGGACTTACGGGCCTTGCGCGCCTCGCGCCGGATCTTGGGGTCCAGGCCGATCATGAGGAAGAAGTTTTCCAGGGCGTTCTCCTGGCCCTTGATCTCGGGGTAGGCGTCCTCCGGGGTGCCGGTGACGAAGGGCAGGGACTTGTAGAGCTCCAGGGCGTACTGGACCACCGCCTCCGGCCCCTCGGCCTCCGCCACCTCCGCCAGCTTGGCGTAAACCTCGCGGCGCGCCTCGGCGTGGCGGCGGAAGACCTCCGGGTTGGGCGTTTCCGGCGCCCGGAGGACGTCCTGCTTGGCGATGCGGCGGTAGTGCTTCAAGCCCCGAACGATCTCCTCCGTGGTCAGCGTGATCTTGAACTCCATCCCCGCTCCTTTCCGGCCAAAGGCCCGTCCTTCTTTGGCAGATTATAAGCCTCCTCACGGGAGGGTGGGTCGTGTAAGGATTTATGTGTAAGGGTCCGTGTTTAATAGGGGGGCACACCTTAGCACGAGGAGGTGCCCCGTGGACC